>NZ_CAWQOY010000149.1:0-123966 GCF_963896525.1 Nodularia sp. LEGE 04288 | reverse complement strand
TGAATTCATTCAAAAAACTTTCAGAATCGTTGAACAGTTCAGAACCAGCAGCGTGTAATTCAGAAAGAGTGATATTCGCCATGATGTACTCCTAAAAGACTTGTGAAAACTTGTTTGTTGCAGTCAAAATCAAATTTGTGTCTAGCTGGCTCTGAGGAATTATTGGTAATTAAAAAGATGAGTTTTTACCTTTAATTCCTCAAGAGCCATCAATTTTAGTAGTTAGCCGAAGTCATTAGAATTTACTGAATGACTTAGCTAATACAGTTACATGGTCAATGGCATATACAAGTACAAATGCTTCAGCCAACTTAGTTAATGTCAAAGGATTGCTAGCAGCGTAACCAATATCTGCTGCGCCACCAGAGATGGAATCTACATCGCTGAATTCATTCAAAAAACTTTCAGAATCGTTGAACAGTTCAGAACCAGCAGCGTGTAATTCAGAAAGAGTGATATTCGCCATGATGTACTCCTAAAAGACTTGTGAAAACTTGTTTGTTGCAGTCAAGATCAAATTTGTGTCTAGCTGGCTCTGAGGAATTATTGGTAATCACAGAGATGAGTTTTTACCTTTAATCCCTCAAGAGCCATCAATTTCAGTAATTACCCGAAGGTATTACATTTTACTGAATGACTTAGCTAATACAGTTACATGGTCAATGGCATATATAGTCACAAATGCCTCAGCCAATTTCATAACTGTAGCGGGGTTACTAGCAGCAGCTACTGGGGCAGCACCAAAGCCAAATTGTCCACCAGAAATAGACTCGGTATCGCTGAATTCATTGAGAAAACTTTCAGAATCGTTGAACAATTCAGAACCAGCAGCGTGTAATTCAGAAAGTGTGATATTCGCCATGATGTACTCCTAAAAGACTTGTTTTAATGAACTGAAGATTGCTGAGATTTAGCTAGACCACAGAGATAATTGGTAATCACAAAAGCTCATGTTAATCACATAGATAGCTTTTTACCTTTAATCCCTGGAAAACCATCAAGCTCTGTAGTGACCCAGAACCATTAGATGGCACTTTGACTGAATGATTTAGCCAAGACAGTTACATGGTCAATGGCATATACAAGTACAAATGCTTCAGCCAATTTCGTAACTGTAGCAGGGTTACTAGCCGCGGAACCACCTATTCCGCCACCAGAGATAGAATCTACATCGCTGAATTCATGCAAGAAACTTTCAGAATCGTTGAACAGTTCAGAACCAGCAGCGTGTAGTTCAGAAAGTTTGATATTAGCCATGATTTACTCCTAATAGTCTTGTCGCAATTAAGCAAGTTCACAGAAAATTGATTGTGAAAGCTGGTTGGCTGTGAGGGATTATTGATAATTAATTAAGTCCATGTTAATCACATAGATTAATTATTAGCTTTAATCCCTAAGCCGGATAGCTTACTAGTTACCTGAAGCCATTAGTATCCTTGACTGAATGACTTGGCTAGCTCGGTAACATGACCAATTGCATAGACCGTAACAAATGCCTCGGCTAGTTTAGTCAATGTGGAAATATCACTGACTCCTTGGGAGCCGTAGCCCTGACTAGAGGTACTACCACCGGAAATAGAATCGACATCTTTCAATTCATTGAGAAAACTCTCAGAATCTAAGAATAAATCAGAACCGGTAGCGTTTAGTTCAGACAGTTTGATGTTTGCCATATTAGCTCCTCAAGCATTTGTCGCTGGTAAATGAAATCGATAAGCAATCAAGCTGTGTTTGCTTAACTGTTACTGCCATTTTTATTGATTCAAAATCAGAAAGTCAAGAAAAAAACACTGCTAAAAAAGACATATATTCAAGAGTTTCGTCTTTATAAAGTTATGAGTTTCATTTGATGAATCATGCTTTTGAGTTGATACTAATACTTATTTGAATAATTGCAAGATACCAAATGCATATTTCATCATCAATGGGATATATTACGATCATTCAAACCTGATTTTTTGAAGAAAGTGGAGTTCTAGGTTTTGACTAATTATTTACTGCTAAATATTAGATCCCCGACTTCTTCAAGAATTCGGGGATCTGAACCTCGTTGTGTTGGCAAATCAATTTTGGATTTGGCTTGAAAAACTATATGATTTTTTATAAATATCCATTAATAGGAAAAATTGTGCATATTGAAGTCAATTAAACTCAAAACGCACGATTATTTGAAATATAGAAGTTGATTAAATGGAATTTATTACTTCAGTGAATAGAGTTCTACTACCAAAAATCGCTGTACCCATTTGGCTTCTCAAGTCAAAAAGAAAATCATCTAGATTTTGATCTAAAGTATTTGCTAAAGATGCTTCATTTATATCACTGATGCCTGTGGTGACTGTGTTTCCTTCACGTCCCTCTACTGTCTTCATTTCTGCTTCTGTGATTTCATTCAGAAGCTGTTGCTCATTACTAGGGTACAAGTCATCAATTTCTAACCTTGCCATGAAATTAACTCCTTAGATACTTACAGTGAAACTCAGTCCGATGTGGAAAAAGATGATGCTTCAGAATTATATCTATTCTTTATATGTGGCAATTGATGGCAGAAAGTCAACATATTTTGATGATTTTATAGACACAACTCAAGTAATTGAGTCTGAAAAAGAGATGTTTTATAGTATTAGCAGTTTCTGATATTGAGTTTTTTGCCGAGGAATAGAGACGCGATACATCACGTCTCTAAGTAATTTTTAATTCTGCGCCTGTGGTTGCAAACTGGGAATTGTGACATCTATGGGCGTTACTGATGTCGCTAGCTGTGTCAATGGGGGTTTAATGGCGGTCTGATTCCCCACGACTAAAGTCACCAGTTTTTCTGGTTTGAGGTATTCTCGTGCTACCCGTTGCACGTCTGCTTCTGTTGTGGCGGCTACGGCTTTTTGATAGCGAAATAGGAAATCAGCCGGATAGCCGTAATATTCGTATCGCATCAACCGTGATAGGGTTTGAGCGGGATTTTGAAAGTTGAATACAAAAGAGTTGAGGGTGGATTCTTTGGCATAAGCTAGTTCCTGTGCTGTCACGGGTTGGGCTTGGATACGCTTGATTTCAGTCTGTAAGGCTTGGACAAACTGCACTGTAGCATCCGATCGCGTTTGTCCGCCGGCGATGAACATTCCTGGGTAGTCGAAGCGGGGACTCCAGTAGCCATAGACAGAGTAAGCTAAACCTTGGCGCGATCGCACTTCGTTTAATAAGCGTCCACCAAATCCATTTAATACTCCATTCAATACATCCAAGGCAGCATAATCAGGATTGTCAAATCTACCGCCGATATGCCCCATCAGCACACTACTCTGAGTTAGTTGTGGTTGATCGACATAAAATACACCGCCTGTATGAGCTGGCGTGACTTCTGATAACTGGGGTTGAGTCATTTGGGGGCGAGGTTCCCAATCGCCAAATTTAGCTTGAATGAGCGATCGCATTTTTTGAGGTTCAAAATCCCCGACAATTCCCAAAATCAGATTATTAGGATGAAAATATTCCTGGTAAAACTCGACTAAATCCTCACGAGAAATATTATTGAGCGTGGCATATTCAATTGTGCGGGCATAGGGGCTATCTTGGCCATAAATTAATTTCTGAAATTCCCGATTGGCAATATCATCTGGATCATCATTCCGGCGGGCGATACTACCCTGAGCCTGGGTTTTTGCTAAATCTAACTGTTTTTGGTCAAAGACTGGCTCTCTCAGGACTTCAGCAAACAAATCAAACACGGTTTCTAAATCTTCGGTGAGAGACTGGAAACTCGCATTCCCGGAAGCTTCACTAATACTGGTTTCCACACTAGCGGCGCGTTGTTCCAACATTTCATTGAGCTGATCCGCCGAATGCTTCTGAGTTCCGCCTGTCCGCATCACGGAACCAGTAAAACCAGCCAACCCGATTTTATCACTCGGTTCTAAGCGATCGCCTGTGCGGATCAAAGCCGTACCATTCACCAAGGGTAGATCGTGATCCTCCATCAAATACACAACCAAACCGTTTTTGAGAACAAACCGCTCATTTTTAGGTAACTTAATCTCAGGTAACGGTGCAAGTTCCAACTCAGTATAATGCTTGGCTGCCGCTGTCGCCGCCAAAGAAAAGTTAAAACTGACTAGTAAACAAGCAACAGCCAGAATCAAACTATAAAATAGTCCCTTACTCTTACCCAGCCTCAATTTAAAATTCAACATTCTTAATCCCATCTGCCTTTTACTCGACCTGTCCTGTGTGCGAGACGCTGGGCGAACAGCGCCTGTGCGATTGATTGTTTTATCCTGGTTTCGACAACAACTTGCCAATGGTGCGATTCTCTGATGTAAAAGTCGCCTTCGCCACCCGTTGAATATCAGCAGTGGTTACCGCCGAAATATTATCTAATTGCTGAAACAAATTTCGCCAAGAACCAGTTTTTACCTCTGCTTCCAATAACTGCTGTGCCATACCCATATTGGAATTCAGGCTACGTAACAAACTCGCCCGTGCTTGGGTTTTCACCCGTTGCAAGTCAGTCGCCGCCACAGGTTCAACTTTCAATTTTTCAATTTCTGTTCGCAAAGCGATCGCTACTTCATCCACAGTGTGACCGGGAGCCGTGAGCGCATAAAACAACATCAAATTTGCGTACTTATCCCCAGGGAAACCACTAAAACCCTGAGCATTTAATGCCAAACTCTGCTGTTCTACCAAAGATTTATACAACCGAGATGTGCGCCCATTACTTAATAAACCGCTAATAATTTCATACACTGCATCATCGGGATGGCTAACTGATGGGCGGTGATAGCCTTCTAAATACCAAGGTTGAGAAGGTAATTCTAAAGTAAATTCTCTTGTTTGTGTTTGTGGTGGTTCAGCCGAAATATTTGCTGTTGCTTTTGGTTTGGCTTGATAGCGGCCAAAATAAATTTTTGCCAGTCTTTTGACTTCCGCCGGATCAACATCTCCGACAACAGCAATGGTTAAATTACTCGGTACATAGTAAGCATCAAAAAAGTTTTGGACATTTTCCGGTGTGAGATTGCGGATATCTTCTTCATAACCAATGACTGGTCGTTTGTAGGGATGGACTGTGAAAGCCGTAGCGATAAAATTCTCGATCATCATGCCGATCGGGGAATTATCCACCCGCATTCGCCGTTCTTCTAAAATTACATCTTTTTCTTTGTAAAACTCGCGACGAACGACAGGCTCTAAAAATCGCTCTGACTCCAGCGACATCCACAGTTTCAACTTATTGGCAGGAAAGCTGTAAAAATATTTGGTAGCTTCAGCGGAAGTGCTAGCATTTAAACCCACACCCCCGGCTTGGTTGACAATTTGCCCCATTTCGTTTTGTGTAACTAGCGCGTCTGCTTGGGACTCTACTTGCTTAAATTCAGTTTGCAATTGAGCCAGATCATCTGCTTTACCATTGGCTTTTGCGGTTCTAATTTGGGCATCTAACTCTTCTAAACGGTCTAGTAAAAGTTTTTCGGCTTCGTAGTCTTTTGTGCCGATGCGTGTCGTACCTTTAAATGCCAAATGCTCTAGAAAGTGGGCTACACCAGTTTGACCATCTGGCTCATCCACACCACCCACATCAGCATAAGTCAGAAAAGAAACGACAGGCGCTTGATGCCGTTCTAAGACGATGAATTTCAACCCATTTTCTAGGCGAAACTCAGTTAATTGCTCAATTACCCGATCTAAATACGGTTGAATTGAAGTTTTTTCTGGTGGGGTTTGGCGAAATTGCCGGATTCTTTGCAGAGGATTTGCGGTTTGAGTTTGTGCCAGAGCCATGTCTGGAAGTAACCCCGACCAGCAAATTACGAGTACCATCAAAATGGTCGAGAGCCGACGCAATCTGATAGTTACTTGATTTGACCAATCCAATATTGAACGACTGGGCTGATTCATAAGCGACAACAAAAGCTCCATTACCTGAGAAATATGCTATGTAACAAACAGGGGGTTAACCTTGTATTAAGCTTTTTGTGGTTTTTGTACCTAAAGTTAGACAATAATGATACAAGTGACGTTCCGCAGATCACAGAATAATTTTTATGCGAGTTTTTAATTCACCTCCGCCTTCAGAAGCACAAACACGTACCCGCATTTTACAAGCGGCACAGAAGTTATTTGCCTCTAAGGGATTTGATGGCACTACCACCCGTGATTTAGCCCAAGCAGCAGGGGTTGCTGAAGGCACTTTGTTTCGTCATTTTTCCAATAAAAAGTCTATTTTAGTGGAAGTAGCTACTAGTGGCTGGGTGGATATTTTAACAGATTTGCTGACAGAATTGAGCGAAATGGGCAGTTATAAGGCGATCGCTCAAGTGATGCGCCGCCGGATGTGGAATTTACACAAAAATGTCGATTTGATGAAAGTTTGTTTCATGGAGGTGCAGTTTCATCCAGATTTGCGCGATCGCATTCAAGAAGAAGTCATTGGTAAAATGACCGATGTGGCTGAAGCTTTTTTTCAAAGTGCGATGGATAAGGGTATTTATCGCCAAACTGATGCCAAACTGGTGGCTAAGGTGTTTTTGGGAATGTTTGCGATCGCCGGATTTTCTAACAATACTCTCATGGCTCCAGATGCTTCACCCCAAGAAATGCAGCAAATGGCAGAAGGATTGGCTGATATCTTTCTCAATGGAGTTTTAGCTAAAGAATAATTGAACGCGGATGAACGCGGATGTAGCTTGCTTCCCGAAGGGTACGCGGATGAACGCGTTTTAGGTGATTTGTTTCGCTTGTTGACTCCATTGTTGGACTACATCAATGGTGGGACACAAATCTCGTCGCTGCATTGTTGATACTTGTAGGCGCATAATTTGTTGGTGCAGCCTGTGGGTGGGAGTTTGAGCTAGTTGGGCGACAGAACCAATACCGGAATGTAGCAATAACCCGGAATATTGCAGTCCTATACCAGGAATACGCGCTAAATCAGCTAAGGCAATCCATTTATTGACATATTGCAGATTAACTTTTAATTTATTTGCTAAATTTACCCTAGTTTCCGCAGTTTTTCCTTGTTTAATTAGCTGTTTTGTGGTTGTAATTCCACAATTTTGCAGTTTGGCTTGTTCTTCTGGACTTAATCCAGGTAATTGCTCAATTGGCCAATCGCAAGCGGTGATCGGACTTCTAGTATTTGGCTGTTTGGTGGACATTTGCAAGGTTTAGTATGGCGATCGCATGAAATTCATCCTAACGTTTTAAACGCAGAGGTACGCGGAGTTTTTTAACTCATTAATTCGCCTCGCATCACAGTTACTGCTTGTCCAGAGAGAAATACGCGATCGCCTCCTGGATAGCGCACCTTCACCACTCCACCGCGCCGGGAAGCCTGAAAAGCCAAAAACTCATCTTTATGCAGGCGATCGCGCCAGAAAGCCGCCAGACAACAATGAGCCGCCCCAGTCACAGGGTCTTCATCGATCCCTAATCCCGGCGCAAAAAACCGAGAAACAAAATCATATTCAGAACCAGCATCAGTTTGGCTAGTCACAATCACATCAGCTATAGGCAATTTTTTCAACTGCTGAAAATTAGGCTGCATTTGTCGTACCAAATCCTCAGACTCCACCTCGACTAAATACCCCAGAGAATTTTGCAGCACAGACTTACAAGGTACACCCAAAGCCTCGCTTAACTCCGGAGGCGCGACTGTTTCCTGAGATAAATTCACCGGAAAATCTAACTCAATCCACTCATCCAGACATTTAGCCATCAAAACACCGCTTTTCGTATAAAAACGGGCAACCTCATCAGGTAACAAATACCCAGCAGACCAAAGAACATGGGCGCTAGCCAAAGTTGCGTGACCACAAAGAGGAACTTCCACCATCGGCGTAAACCAACGCAGACTAAAACCATCATCCTGTCGCACCAAAAAAGCCGTTTCAGACAAATTCATCTCCTGCGCCACATTCTGCATCCAAGCATCATCCCGACACTCAGACAAAACACAAACAGCCGCCGGATTCCCCGCAAAACATCTCTTACTAAAAGCATCAACCTGAAAAATCACCAGTCCCATAACCCCAACCTCAAATTAAAATTAACTAATACCATTTCTGTGTAAAGTTGCACTAAATTTCTTTCTTTCTCAGGACTTACGCAAAAACTCTCTCAAACCCTTATTCCTCTGTGTTCTCTGCGTCTCTGTGGTTCGTTATTCCGTAATTTGTGCGTAAGTCCTATTTCTTTCTTTCTTTCTTTGTGTACTTTGCGTACTTTGCGGTTCGTTCCTCATATACTTCAGCGCATCCTCATACAGAATTGGTATAACAACTCAGCGTACCTTTGCGTTAACCTCCGCGCCCCTTTGCGTTTAATCATGCTCAAACAAACCTTACACCACCGCCGACAAAAACTAGCCAACCTGATCAACTTTCCCGCAATACTATGGTCAGGAAACACCAACCCCCGCAACTTCCCCGCCAACGTCTACCCCTTTCGCGCCAGTAGCCATTTCCTCTACTTCGCCGGCTTACCATTACCTAACGCCGCCATTCGCCTAGAAGCAGGCAAACTAGAACTATTCATAGATAATCCGCCACCCAGCAGCGCCCTATGGCATGGAGAAATGCCCACCCGTGACCAAATAGCCGAACAAATAGGCGCAGATACAGCTCGACCAATGGCAGAATTAGAATCATGTCTAGAAAATGCAGCCACAATTCCCGTACAGAATGCAGCTACTTGGACACAGCAAACACAGTTATTAAATAGATGGGTATTACCACAACAACCGCCCCAAGGAATTGACTTAGAATTAGCCAAAGCGATAATTTCCCTCCGCCTCACCCATGACGCAGACGCATTAATTGAATTGCGAAAAGCAGCTGCTGTAACTGTTGCAGCACACAAAGCCGGGATAGCCGCGACATCAACAGCCAAACGAGAAGCCGAAGTCCGGGCGGCGATGGAAGCGGTGATTATCGGTGAGAATATGACCACTTCTTACAACAGTATTGTCACCGTCCACGGCGAAGTTTTGCATAATGAACATTATCACCATCCACTGCAACCAGGTGATTTAATTCTGGCTGATGTGGGTGCAGAAACCGCAATGGGTTGGGCTGCTGATGTCACCCGGACTTGGCCTGTGTCTGGTAAGTTTTCATCTACCCAAAGAGATATTTATGATGTAGTGTTGGCGGCTCATGATGCTTGCATTGCCAAAATTAGCCCTGGTGTGGAGTATGGAGACATTCATTTATTAGCCGCTACAGTCATCGCTGAAGGTTTGGTTAATTTAGGCATTTTACAAGGAAATCCCCCAGATTTAGTTGAAATGGATGCCCATGCGTTGTTTTTCCCTCATGGAATTGGTCATCTATTGGGTTTAGATGTCCATGATATGGAAGATTTAGGCGATTTAGCTGGATATGAAGAAGGAAGAAATAGAAGCGATCGCTTTGGCTTGGGCTACCTGCGGTTAAATCGTCCTTTACGCCCAGGAATGTTAGTCACAATTGAACCAGGATTTTATCAAGTCCCAGCAATTTTAAATGATCATAACCTGCGCTCAAAATATGAAAATGTCGTGAATTGGCAGCGTTTAGCTGAATTTGCCGATGTGCGGGGAATACGGATAGAAGATGATGTTTTAGTTACAGAATCAGGCAGCGAAGTTTTGACAGATGCTTTACCAAATCAGGCGATCGCCATTGAAGATTTACAGCACCTTGCAAGTAAATAATCCAAACCATCAACACCCAAATCAAAAAACTCAAATAACTCCGCACCGAAAAAATTAGGATGACCGACCATCAATAACATTTAAAAAATCTTCAGCAGTGATAATCGGCCTAGAAAAATTATCTTTTAGGCTGAGTAAATCGCGATCGCCTGTCACCAGATAATCCGCCTCACCGACAACAGCCAGAAGTAAAAAAGGCACATCAAACGGGTCACGACATTCAGGAATTATAGGCAACACATTAGGTATCGCCACAGCCTCACAAAACAGTATGTAATCTGATAGTAAATCTTCTTGCTCAATTGGCGTGAGCTGAAACTTTGGATAAGCCAGCACTCGGATTAACTCAGTTGTTGTCGCTTTAGAAACCAGAGGAGTGAAGCGATTATCCTGCCATGCGAAACGAATCCTAGATATTCTGCCCCCAAAAATCAGCGCAGAGACTATGATATTTGTATCAATTACAACCCGTAAACCAACCCTCATGAATGACGCGCCCAAGCCACTGCATCAGCCACATCCTGCTCACTCACCCCCAAATCCGCCAGTTTCGCCCGCACCGCATCCGCCCGTTGAATTTTTACAGGAGTCAGAATAATTTGCCCATTCTCCACCTTTACCTCAAAATACTCAGCCTCCCCGATTTCACGGGTAATACTTTTAGGCAACGTTAGTTGATTCTTAGAAGTTAACTTGGCGAGCATGAAAAGCCTCCTAGCCTTTGCCAGACAATGTAAGGATTCCTTACTTTATTATATACGTCTTCCCTGACAAACAATGAGCGAACTGCACCTGCAAGATAAGTTTCTCATCCCATTTTTTCGCCAAGAATTAGACTCCCAAGAAGTCAAAGCCAACACCATACTCTACAAGAGGTTTCTATCCATGCTGAGGAGGTCTTTTTTTGTTGCTGTGTTAGCTTTAATCGATAGGTGTCAATCTGGAAGAAATTCGCAAAATCACTGTATGAGAGTGAGTTTAAATTTCACGCATGGAGAATAAAGCTGATGCTGATCCGCTCTGCCATCCTAGATGATGTCCCCGCAGTTTTAGTCATGTTAGCCAAAACTTGTGCTTTACATGAGACTTGGGATGCTGCTAAATATGGTTTGCGATCGCATCCAGAACAGTATTATGAAAAATGGTTAACCCGTCTACTGCATAAAGAGCGCAGCGTATTTTTGGTAGCTGAAGATGAAGACAAGCTGGTAGCATTTTTAGTAGCAACAGTAGAACCAGAAATATCAATTTACAGTTTACAAGAATTTGCCTTTATTCATGACCTCTGGGTGGAACCTGAATATCGAAGAAAAGGGATTGCACCACAGATAATCAAGCTGACTGTTGAACGCTTCCAACAAATGGGAGTTAAGCAAATTCGATTAGATACAGTAGCCGCTAATGACAGCGCAAGAGAGTTATTTAAATCCTGTGGTTTTCGGGTAAGCACTATAGAGATGCTCAGGGAAATATAAAACTGTGCTTTATCTCCCCTCTCCTTACTAAGGTTGGGGGTGAGGTGACAATATGTATTAAAAAGTGCGACTATGGCTGAGTTCTGTTAACCCTTGTTCACGAGTGATAATTGGTACATAGCCCAACTGATCACGGGCTTTGCGATCGCTAAAAGTAAAACCTCTCCCAATTAACCTCACCATACTTTGAGTTATCGGTGGGACATCACGCCGTTTTTGAATTTTCCAAATAAATTCCAGCAAACCTGCAACACTCCAAGCAAAGATATAAGGAATACTGCTATTTCGCGGATTTACCCCTTCTATTTGCAATAACGTTGTTACCCAATCACGAAACGTCACAACTCCATCATCTCCCAGGAAGTAAGCTTCACCTCCCGGACTGTGCTGGGCTGCTAAAATAGTTCCGTGACAAACGTTAGTTACATGAGTTGTCACATAAAGATAATTACCGTGATTAATCCACAGAAATTGATTTTGGCGCACTGCTTTGACAATATTGGGAATTGCATGATCACCTTGACCCCAAATCCATGAAGGACGAATTACTGATGTCGTAAATCCTGGTGCATTGGCTGCAATCACTCGCTGCTCTGCAAGACTTTTAGTAGCTATATAAGGTGAAAAGGATGGTGTTTGTAAAGGTAAAGTTTCATCAGCATCAAAAATTGGCTGTTTATTCATGACAACGGCTGAAGCACCTACCTGAACAAAGCGCGAAACACCCGCCGCTTTAGCCGCAGAGAGCGATCGCTCAGTACCAATCACATTCGCTTCATAAAATGCTGCATATCTCCCCCAGTCGCTGAGATACCCCGCAACGTGAAACACCACCTCACACCCCTGCATTCCCCGCATCATCGCTGACTCGTTGAGTAAATCACCTTCAACAACTTTTGCTCCTAATGCTGCTACTTGCTGGGCGGCTCGTGGCGATCGCGCCAGTGCTTTCACTTCATAGCCTCGCTCTTGCAGTAACCTAATCAGATGTCCACCCACAAACCCAGAACCACCAGTCACAAATGCTTGGGTCATAATTCTTGTAACAACTTACAAAAAATGAAATTAGTCATTGAATAACTAAATGAATCCTATCTCACATCAGTCATAATGACAATTTACAATATTTGAAATTTGTTATCGTATAGAAAATTTATTTTGTTAACTTGAACAACATCTAGTTTGCATATTTAAATTAAATTAAACTCTTGTGGGGTGGGCATCTTGCCCGCTCATGTGATCTGTCTATACGCATCCAGCAGCGAAGGAAGTTGTTAAAAGTTTAACCACTGTACCTATCTGCTCTTCTGTATTTTCATGTAGATATTCCTTGACCATTAGCGGGTGATGGAACTTGAGAGTTGCCGCAGTAACAGCCACAGTTGCTTGCTCAATATTTGTAATTTTGAATTCTCCGCGCTGCACTCCGCCCATCAAAATTTCTTGGAGAAGAGAATTTAATATATACGTATGCCGTTCTACTACTTGCCGATCTGCCTTCGCAACAGCAATGAGAGCCTCAAACAGTTCCAGATCATTTGAGAGTTTTTCACGTTTGATCCGATGTAGTTCCAGAACATAAGTATAGAGTTGTTCAGATGCCGAATTTTGCTGATTGGCGATCGCCTCTAAAGCCTGTTCAATTCCAGTCAGCCATCGGGAAATCACAGCATCAATAATCTCAGCTTTATTACCGAAAAAGCGATACACGTTAGCGTGAGACATTTTGCAACTGCGGGCAATTTCGCTGACAGTAGTTCGTGCATAGCCATAACGCCGCAAATGTGCTTCTGCGGTTGCCAAAATTAATTCACGAGTTTCTGGGGCTGGATGCTCGGCTTGCGCCATCGTTATTTGTCTAACTTAGTAGATATAACAATTAACATATTTTTGAGACTTGTCAGCCATAAAAGTCAGTATTAATCAACAAAAGACCGCTTACCACCTGAATAAAGGTCGGTATCTGCTTACTCAAATCGCCATGAAAACTACTAAGCTGGTAAATAGCACCGGAAAACTTTACCGAAATTTCTGAATCGCCCCAGAAACTTTTAACCTGAGCGGTTCAGGCTGACTTATTGGCGAACTACCTGTAATTACATTATGTTTGATGCTTTATCTGATCGTTTAGAAAGTGCCTGGAAGAAACTACGGGGACAGGACAAAATATCTCCATCCAATATTCAAGACGCTTTGCGGGAAGTGCGCCGCGCCTTATTGGAAGCCGATGTCAATCTCCAGGTAGTTAAAGATTTTATTAGCGAAGTCGAAACCAAAGCACAAGGAGCCGATGTGGTTGCTGGTGTGCGACCTGACCAACAGTTCATCAAAATTGTTCACGATGAATTGGTGCGGGTGATGGGGGCGGAAAATATTCCCTTGGCGGAAGCAGAGGAACAGCCCACAATCGTCTTAATGGCTGGGTTGCAAGGTACTGGTAAAACCACAGCCACAGCGAAATTAGCCTTACATTTACGGAAATTAGACCGTAGCTGTTTGTTAGTCGCGACAGACGTATATCGCCCAGCCGCTATTGACCAACTGGTAACGTTAGGTAAGCAAATCAACGTGCCAGTTTTTGACCTGGGAAGCGATGCCGACCCTGTAGAAATTGCCCGCCAAGGTGTAGAACGAGCCAAAGCAGAAGGTTTTAATACGGTAATTATCGACACAGCTGGTCGTCTGCAAATTGACGAAGACATGATGGGGGAATTAGCCCGGATTAAAGCTACTGTCCAACCTCATGAAACCTTGCTAGTCGTGGACTCGATGACTGGTCAAGAGGCAGCAAATCTGACTCGCACCTTTCACGAAAAAATCGGGATTACTGGGGCGATTCTGACCAAATTAGATGGTGATAGCCGTGGTGGTGCGGCGCTGTCAGTCAGACAGATTTCGGGAGCGCCAATTAAGTTTGTGGGTGTAGGCGAGAAAGTCGAGGCACTGCAACCTTTTTATCCCGACCGCATGGCATCCCGGATTCTGGGAATGGGTGATGTTCTGTCCCTGGTAGAAAAAGCTCAGGAAGAATTTGATCTGGCAGATGCTGAGAAAATGCAGGATAAAATCCTGTCAGCCAAGTTTGACTTTAATGATTTTGTCAAACAACTGCGGATGCTGAAAAATATGGGTTCACTGGGAGGCATCATGAAGATGATTCCCGGAATGAACAAGATTTCCGATGAGCAATTGAAGCAGGGAGAAACTCAGCTCAAGCGCTGCGAGTCCATGATTAACTCCATGACTCGCCTAGAACGCCAAGACCCCGATTTATTGGCCAGTTCTCCCAGTCGGCGGCGGCGAATTGCTAAGGGTTCTGGTTACAGAGAGCCGGATGTGAGTAAGCTAGTTGCTGATTTCCAAAAAATGCGAACTCTCATGCAGCAAATGGGTCAAGGTCAAATGCCGGCGGGAATGCCCGGAATGTTTGGCGGCGGCGGTATGGGTAATCCTTTTGGCGGGGATAGTAATCGTCCCTCTGCCCCTGGATGGCGGGGTTATAATAGCGGTGCTACCGCCAAAAAGAAAAAGACCAAAGAGAAAAAGAAGAAGGGCTTCGGCAATCTGTAGAGTTTGTTAACTGTTAACTGTTAATGATTCATAGCAGCTAATGCTAGCAAGTGCTAAAATTGTCATTTCAGTACCAACAAATCGGAGAATCAGTCCTCAACCATGATTAAATTGCGCTTGAAGCGATTTGGCAAAAAACGGGAACCAAGTTACCGCATTATCGCCATTAATAGCCTTGCTCGCCGAGATGGCCGTCCCCTGGAAGAACTGGGATTCTACAACCCCAGAACTGATGAAGTGCGACTAGATGTTCCCGGTATCGTCAAGCGACTACAACAAGGCGCTCAACCGACTGAGACCGTCCGTAGCATTTTAGTAAAAGCCAATGTTTTTGAACAGGTCAGTGCCACAACCGCATCTTAATACCGCCATCGTATCCCCAAAAGCTAGTCCCAATTATGTTGGGCTAGTTAAGTTTTTGATGCAGCCATTTTTAGAATCACCAGAGACTTTAAGTATCGATTGTGAAATTTCTCACACGCTTAAAAGAGT
Source organism: Nodularia sp. LEGE 04288 (assembly GCF_963896525.1). NCBI lineage: Bacteria > Bacillati > Cyanobacteriota > Cyanophyceae > Nostocales > Nodulariaceae > Nodularia > Nodularia sp. LEGE 04288. The sequence continues at coordinate 108,738 of NZ_CAWQOY010000149.1, read as the reverse complement.
TTGGATTCGCATCGCCTTTGAAAGCAAAGATAAGGGGAAAGTGTTTGGTCGAGGGGGACGCAATATTCAGGCCATTAGAACGGTAATTGCCGCCGCCGCAGAAGTTGCCGGACAAACAGTATACCTGGATATGTACGGTAGCAATGCTTTGGGAAAAGAGGGAATATCTTCTGACGACGATCAGCAAGAGCGATCGCCTTCAGCAATGAGCAAAGCGCCATCGCCAGAACCCAAAACGCGAGACAGAACTGCAAATATACCCAGACCTGTTGTCAAACCTCGAACTAGCTAGTCAACCAAGAGAAAGTCTGAGCGGTGGATACTGATCTACGCCGAAGTGCTGTGGTTACTTCCGCTCAGATATTTCAGTCAAACAATTTTAGATTTTAGATTTTAGATTTTGGATTGACTCCAAAGATAAATCTGGGGGACTGTACCATTAAGGAACTATCGGTCAGTTGTGAAAACTTAAACATCGGATAAATTTTGTTGTCAAAAACTGCACTTGAAAAATTAAACAATAAATACTTATGGCAGATGCCTTGATCATTCAGCTGCCTAATATTCCCAGTGCGATCGCTCTCGCCGGTGATAGAGAAGAAAATCTCAAACTCTTATCCCGACAAACAGGAGCTACCTTGGTGTTGCGCGGTCAAGAACTACACATTGGTGGTACAGAAGCGCAAATAGACCTGGCGGCTCAATTAGTGCGATCGCTAGAAGCCATCTGGATGAAAGGCAACACTCTCTCCAGTGCCGACATTTTAACAGCCCGCCAAGCCCTGGATAGCGATCGCCAAGACGAACTTCAGGAATTACAGCGAGATGTCTTGGCGAAAACCCGTCGCGGGGAAGAAATTCGTGCCAAAACTTTTCGGCAAAAAGAATACATTAAGGATATCCGTAGGCGTGACCTCACATTCTGCATTGGGCCAGCGGGAACAGGTAAAACATATCTCGCCGTTGTCGTCGCTGTGCAAGCACTCCTGAATAACCAAGTAGAAAAGCTGATTTTAACCCGTCCAGCTGTAGAAGCTGGGGAAAAACTGGGCTTTCTACCCGGAGATTTACAGCAGAAAATTAATCCCTATCTCCGTCCACTTTACGATGCTATCTATGAATTTATTGACCCAGAAAAAGTCCCCAGTTTAATGGAGCGTGGTGTAATTGAAGTGGCTCCACTTGCCTATATGCGAGGACGCACCCTCAATCATGCTTTTGTGATTGTTGATGAAGCCCAAAATACTACACCCGCCCAGATGAAAATGGTCTTGACTCGTTTGGGTTTTCGTTCTCGGATGGTAATTACAGGAGACACCACACAAACAGATTTACCCCTGAGCCAAAAATCAGGACTAGCAGTAGCCTTACAAGTTCTCCAGAATGTTGAAGGCATTGGTTTTTGCGAATTTACGCAAAAAGATGTTGTGCGCCATGCTCTAGTTCAGCGCATTGTCGCCGCTTACGAAAGATATGAAAGATAATTAAATAGTCCTTTGTTGTTCTATTCGGGACTTGAAGAAACAAGGAAGCACAAATAAACACTGATAAATCGGTACTATATCAGTCTTATAAATAAACAAAGGAAAAATAATTATGAATAAAAATTTGAGAACCTTTTTAGAAGCTTGTGAAAACTTAGGAACTTTACGCATTATTGTTACCAGCAGCGCTGCTGTATTAGAAGCTCGCGGCAAAATAGAAAAGCTATTTTATGCCGAATTGCTCAAAGGTAAATATGCAAATATGCACACTGAAGGCTTTGAGTTTCACTTTAATATGGATAAAATTACTCAAGTAAAATTTGAAACAGGTGAAGCAAAACGAGGTAACTTTACCACCTATGCAATTCGGTTTTTAGACGAACAAGAAGAAGTGGCTTTAAGCTTATTTTTGCAATGGGGTAAACCGGGAGAATATGAACCCGGACAAGTAGAAGCTTGGCAAAGTTTACAGCAACAATATGGGTCAGTTTGGCAACCCGTACCCATTGAAACCCTATAAAGAAATTATAGGACTCCTATCTGATTTTTGCACAATCTCGGCATAACACAAAAAGGTTATTCCCCACTCCCTACTCCCCAGCTATAAAAGGCGATTAGCTGACACTTCTTATGTCTTGACTAATGACTACTTAATCAAACAAGTCAATATCTTGATTTATCGACGGTTAATTATTCTTACCTGAACTATAGGACTACTATTTGATATTTGAACAGACACGTAGGGTGTGTTAGCGGTAGCGTAACGCACCAAAACCTTAATAATGGTGCGTTACGGACTTCATCCTAACGCACCCTACAATACTTAATTGTTTCATAAATCAAACCGGATTCCTATATATTGATTTAATCCTAATTATGAAGTTGATTTGGAGTTTTTGCTTAATTATTTTCTGCTTACTGGAATGGAGTGGGACAGCAATAGCCGGAGAATTAGCAGAACGCCTAGCAAATTTTCCCCAGTGGGAACAACTCACTTCAGTGCAACGGGCTGAGGGCGACTTGGTTTATCCTGACTGGTTTGCTGGTTCATGGGAGGTTACAAGTACATTAGTAGATTTAGTTGCGCCTTTAGCACCGGATATCGTCACCCCTGGATTTGAATCGAATCGCCAACAACTGAATCAGCCTGTGAGTTTTTTAGTGCGTTTTATTCAAAAAAAGCCCCCGATTACTGGCTTAAAACTCATCCCCAAAATAGATAAATCATCAATTTTAGTAGCAGATAGAGTTTTTAATAGCTTGAATTTAGCCAGAGCTTATTTAGGTGATGAAGCTGTATTATCAATCAAACTAGATCCAGATTCACCTAATCGGCAAATTACCCTTTTGCGTGGCGAACGTCAATTAGTTTCTATCATCACTGGACGCGCTACTGAAACTACTTCAAATAACACATTTATCACTTCAGAGGTATTTCAACAACTATTTAAAGGTGCTTCCCGTCCCTATTTAAATGCAGTAGAATCTACTACCGCATACCATAAACTTTCTACATCTAATCCGGCAATTGAGGCAGATCAAGTAACTGCTGTTTATCTTTCACCTCAAGATCCAGATTACTTTGACGCAGCTTCTCGTCCAGTAGCCCTTTATCGTTATCGCTTGGAGTTTTCACCTAGTCCTAAAGACTGATTTAGTTGGCAGGACTTGACTAGTTTGTAGTATAAATGTAACATAAATATTCCAAGTTAAGTTTACGCTCTTGGATAGTGTGCATCATGGCCAAATTTCGAGATATTATCCATTACTTTCATTCAGACTGGAAACTGAGTGTTTTAACTATTGCCGCATCCAGCGTTTACGAAATTATTGATTTGGTTGTTCCTTATGCGATTGGGCAGATTTTAAATGTTTTGTCTAATCAACCTTTGGATAGACCATTACAAAGTGCGATCGCCAATATTGCCGAATTTATCAATTACCCAGTTAATCAAACACTATCTTTGGCTGTATTACTGGGGTTAATTTTTTTAGTCACCGTAGTCAAAGCGCCCACACAGCCTTGGCTTACCGTTTGGTTCCACTGGGATATACCCTTAAGGGCGCGTCGCCATCAGACTGAAACAGCCATAGCCAAAATTCTGACTCTCCCATTGGAGTTTTATGATGAAAATAACCCCGGACGCATATCTGGGCGAGTAGCTAGAGGGCTGGCTAACCATACTTGGACATATCCTGAAATTGCTGGACAGTTAATTCCTAAACTGTTTCGTGTGCTGGGAATTTTTGGATTTATCTTATTGATTGAATGGCGAATTGCGGTTTTATATTTAATTTCCTTTGTATTTATCCTCACCTTTAGTTTAAAGGCTTTGCGACGACTAATTGGGCATGAAAGTCGCCTCGATAAATATATGGAAGGTACGGAAAGCCGCACGTCCGAATTGATTACTAATATCAAAACAGTCAAAGCATTTGCCACAGAATCCCAGGAATTAAAGCGACAAAAGCAACGTTTGGATCGTGAATTAACGGTTGTCGATCATCGTATCCATAAAGGTTATGTCAGGCTGCTGACTTTGCAAAAGGCTGTAATTCAGTTTTGCGTGTTCGTAATTTTAGGTTTAACCTTAGCCGCAACAGTAGATGGGAGAATTACGCTCGGTCACTTTGTCATGACTTTAACTCTTTCTAGCATGGCTTATGCTGAATTGGAACCTATTAGCACACTGGCAGAACTTTTCGCGCGTCGCTATTCTTCGATGTTACGCTTTCACGAGTTTTTGCAAGCACCAATGGCATCTGATTCAGTTGGTCTTTTAGAAGAGAGAAACCAAGGCGGAACACCTTATAAATTCACGGGAAAAATTGAGCTCTCGCACATTACTTTTGGATATGATCACAGCCGTCAAGTTTTGCAAGATATCAACTTGTTGATTGAACCATATCAAACAGTGGCGTTAGTTGGGCGTTCTGGTTCTGGTAAGTCTACTTTAGTGAAACTGCTGCTGCGGTATTTTGAACCTCAAGAAGGTGAAATTTCCATTGATGGTCAAGATATTCGCACCTTGGATGTAGGTAAGTATAGGCGCAGGCTAGCGATCGTTCACCAAGAAGTGGACGTTTTCAACGGTACTATCTTGGATAATCTCACCTACGGCAGACCAAATGCGACTCTGGCAGAGGTCAAGGAAGCCTGTAGAATTGCCAGAGTTGATGAAGTGATGGAACACCTTCCCCAGGGTTATTACACCGTTGTGGGGGAACGTGGTGTCAGGTTATCTGGAGGACAAAGACAGCGCTTAGGAATTGCTAGGGCGTTGCTAGTGGAACCAGATGTGCTGATTTTTGACGAAGCCACCTCTAGCTTAGATTACGAGTCTGAGCGTTCGATTCAATTAGCCATGCGTTCCATTCAGGGGACTTGCACCACAATTGTGATTGCCCACCGTCTGAGTACAGTCCGGGAAGCCGATAAAATAGTGGTTCTAGATCAAGGGAAGATTGCCGAAGTAGGTAGCCATGATGAATTGTTGCGTCACGAGGGTATTTACCGCCGCTTGCACTCCCTGCAAGAAACCGGAGAATTGCTCAGTTAGTGGTCAAAGAAGACGAAAAGGGTTTAAGCAGAATGAATAAGTGCAAACTAGTTTCAAACCTCCCGCCTCCCCTGCTTTTTTCCGTCAGGTGGTGAAATAAATCGGTTCTAAAATCTTTTTGAGAAAACCCTTGCAATTTCTAAAACTTGGTGATACTGTTAGTAATCGTGAGACGAATGGGTCGGTGTCCGAGTGGTTAATGGAGACGGACTGTAAATCCGTTGGCTAGCGCCTACGCTGGTTCAAATCCAGCCCGGCCCACCACTTTTAAAGTAATGAGCTATAATTGCTAAGTGATTGGTAAATTCACAGCTTTATAGCTCATCACTCAAAAACTCAAGTTTCTTTTTCGCCCGTGTGGCTCAGTGGTAGAGCACACCCTTGGTAAGGGTGAGGTCACGAGTTCAATCCTCGTCACGGGCTTATTTATTTGAAACCTTGCAAATAACAATTTACAGGTGATGCCATCAAAGGTAAATAATGATGTTGCATCTGGTTAACTTTGCAAATATAAAATTTTTCTACCTTTGAGTGATTTTTAAAGGATTAGCAAATTTTTGCTTTACTAGAATTTATTTGCAATAACTTTTACATAAATAATTGCTGAAACGTTTATGAAGTAATAATATTAGTCTTTGCGATGCGAACAAATGGCGCATAATTTCTTGAGAATGGGCGAAAATATTCTTGGGTAGTGCTGCACAACAGCTTTAATTATGAAACTCTAACCATCAAAGACTTTTAAGCCTGTTTCCTGCTAGAGAATTTTGCATTTTTTCATTATCCTAAGTTAGTACTATAGCTGCTAATGCTCTCACCTTTATTGAGATGCGTTCCCCCCTAGCTACATTGCGGGACATACTGTTGCAAAGTATCGTTAATTAATGTTTGGTAATCTTGCCACAAGAATTAACTTATTTAAATATTGATCAAGAAGATTTAAGTATTTCTTGAAGCATATTCTATCAATGCTTTAATATTGATACAGCAAATTTTATCTAAATGAGGTACACCCGTAGCGGGCAAGATACGCGCACCACAAGAGTTTTATTATTTATGTCTGTACTCTGTATAAGCGCAATCTGCTGTATCAATTTTCAAATGTAATCAATTAATAGTTTACTCTACATACAATTAATCATAATCAGGAGTATTTTTTATGATGTCACTTGTTTTAGGCACTGTTGCTCTAATTAGTGCTTCTTTAGGCTCACTTGCTGGTGCTATATCAATTAGCAATATATATGAAATAAAATATAGCACTAAAATCATGCTAAATATTTATGAACAAGCGTTAATAAATTTTCAAAATGATTTGATTTTTACTCAAAATGAAGCCAAAAAATATAGCATTCTTCAAGAGGAAATAGTTCCTAAAATTAACAATTTTATGGAAATAATTGCACAGGATGAAAATCAAGAGCAAAAATCTTTAGAGGAAATACAAGAATTATCACCAATAGATAAAAATGATAATTTGGAAATCTTAAAAAACCATCATAGCATTGGTGATATTGCTGATATTGCACAAAAAATAGTGAATAATATCTTGTCTGAAGATTTAGAGATTCAAGAAAATGTCAATAGATTAAGTAAATGGTTGCCGATAATTGGTAGTTCTAATATTATTATTGCTTCTCTCATGGTGATGGGCAATATTATACTTAGTCCTGTCATACTAATTAGTGGTTTAATTATTTATTATCAAGTTAATAAAGCTTTAACAAAATTTAAAGCATGGGAATCAGAAATGGGGACTGCAATTGCGAAAATTAATTTAGAGAAAGGTTTAATGCAAGAAAGAAGAAAAGAAATTTCTGAATTAATTCGACAACTAAATGATTTCAAAAAATTCCTCAATAACTTTGAATCTAAATATAAAGCTGCTAAAGTTGCTGGACAAGTAGTAAGTGGTGTAGATATTGCATTTCGTATAATGAACATTTTTAATAAGGAAATTAATAATTTTAAACCAATCATACGTATAGTAAAATTATTAATTTCAAAAACTTTAAATCCAGACAATATAGCAAATAATTTGCGCGAAAATATTACAAAACAATATAATAATATTTTTGTTTTGCAATTAGACAAAATTGCTGAAATTAAGTTTGAGCGACAATTATTATATAAATCTTCTTTGGAATTGGGTTTAAAATTTGATATTTTATTGACTGTATCTTCAACAATTCGTCAATTACGACAAGTGTTAGAAAATAAAAATATGTTGTTTCTAAAGTTACTGAGAAAATCTCAGTAATATGATTATGAGAGTATGGTTGAAAATTTATGATGAATTGATCCAACATTTTTACCCTTCCTGAACCCTATCGTGGTAAAGGGGAGGGAACTAGATTTTCTTGTGATCATCAAACAAATTCCGGGGAATTTTGTAATTTCCGAATCAAAAACTATATTTAAAGATTTCAAACGGGTGCGGCAGGGATCGAACCTGCGACCAACGGATTAGAAATCCGTGGCTCTATCCACTGAGCTACGCACCCAAGTTAATATTCTGGCTCTCAACGGAGTCATCTAATCGATTATATCGTTATCTTGTACGAATAAGCAAATAAAAATTGCAGATTGCCCACTACCAAGGCTATGATTCAAGTCGCTAGTTAATTAATTTACAGTAAAAACGCAGTAAATGGTCTATTGATTAGATATATTGTGTTGTCAATAGGTTATTTGTGTCTTGATGTAGATGCCCTCTGGGCGGCTTACTGTAGGGTAGCTTCTGGCGATCGCGAGGCTCAACCCCATGGCACGCTAGGTAAACTCACTCTTGGTGATGTTACCAAATTACGACTATAGAAGATCGCATTATCCACGAAGCCCCTGTGAGGAGTTATTTGCTAGTGCCATGTTTATTCTCAATCGGCAGGATGTTGAAATATCGAGTATTCAGCACCCAAAACGGGATCAGCAAGTGCCGATCCTCAATTATCAGGGGCAAACCTTTCGCTTGATTAGCGTCTTCAAAGCTAGCCAAGAAGAAGAAGCTAAAACCTTGTGGAGAGAATTGACTGATAATCGGGGTAAAGCCTGTGTCTTGCTAGAGGAACCGGATCGCTTTAGCGTTTGGGGCAAAGTCCGCTTAGATCAATTAGATAATGACACAGGTAGCCATAGCCAGAGAGAAATTTACGTTCAAGGCAGTCTTTTTCTGCTGCAAGCAGTTTATCTGGATATTGAGGAGTTATTAGGGACTCGGCAAGCGGCACTCTTTGAGAAAGATATTGCTGAATTGTTACAAAAGCAACATTTTCCTGGGACAGCTTCCCTAGAAGCCGTCAAAAATTTGGTAACCACAAACCCCCTAGATTTAGCCAAACTTCCTCCCTGGAAAGAAAATCATCTGATTAGTTTATTGGAAGAACTGCATAAACTCGGAAAAACATATTTTGGTAATACTAATTTTGCCCATCAAGTCCCTGATACGTTACAAGATATGCCAGAAGCAGAGCGATCGCTATTTATCAGCTGGCTAAATCAATCATCACTGAGTAAACTGTGGCAATAGCATGACAAGTGTGGGAAAAACTGCGGCTACTGAAAGTGATGCTAGTGATTCACTGGTGTATCACTGGATAGATAGACCGTTTCCTACACAGTCCTGCACACCAAAATACTGTTGAGTGCATTTACGTAGCCAATTTCTATGAGTAGCTCTTACGACAAATCCTACCGTTCTCAATCCATTTTCACCAATCGCAACCTGATATTGGCTGGCATTGGCTGGGCTGTGCTGGCACTGTTATACTTTCTATTATTTAGTGCCAAAGTCCCAGGAGCAGATGGTATAGAAACTCGTGCCGATTGGTATGTAATTGGTACAAATATTTTTGAAGGTTTGGCTTACTTGGGTGCCAGTGTTTTATGCTTGAGGAATTGGCGTAGCCCGCAAATTGTCAGTAGCCGAAATATTTGGCTCGCAATTGCTATCGGTATGTTTTCTTATTTCCTGGGAGGGCTATTTTTCGGTTACACAGAAATAATTTTAGACGAAGAACCAGATGTGTCTATTGGCGATATCTTTTTTGTACTGAGTTATGTTTCCCTTGGCGTAGGCATGATTTTAGCTGTAGCTTCCAGACGACTCAATTTAGAAAAATGGCAATTACTGATTGTGTCGGCAATTGCCGTGTTTGGTAGTCTGTTGGCATGGTGGATTTCTATGCAACAGACAGCATCCTCAGAGTTGCTAGTTGTGATCTTGAATTGGTTTTACGTAGTTAGTGATGTAGTTTTGTTAATTATTGCTACCACTCTGCTACTAGCCTTTTGGGGGGGAAGAGTCGCCCAGTCTTGGAGAATGATTGCAGCGGCCGCGTTTTCGCTCTACATTGCAGATATGTGGTTTAAATACGCTCAAGGGCCAAACTATCAAAGTGGGGAGATACTAGAAGTGTTTTGGGTATTTAGTGGAGTTTTATTTGGTATGGGCGCTGTCCTAGAACATGAGGCATCATTGAGCCGAACTCGGCGGGAGCGCGGGCGCAAACGAGCTTAGAAAATTTGGTGTCTACCGTGAGAAAATTAACAGATCCTGACAAACAAGAAATTCTCAAGTTATATCGAGAAACTGCCGAAACAACCTCAACTTTGGCAGAACGCTATGGTGTGAGTAACTCGACAATTAGTCGCCTGCTCAAAAGCACCTTACCAGAAGATGAATACGAATATCTCGTTTCTCTCAAACGTGCTGCCAGGACTCCTGAAGGCAGGGCGCAGGTAAGTTACGAGCAGTTGCCTTTGTTAAGTCAACCAGAAAAAGAGCCAGAAAAGGAGCTGCCAAGCCAGGAAAAAGCAACTCCTCGCTTGAAGTTACCAGAGATTTCGCCGCCGAAGCCAGTTGAAGAAGAACGCCACCTAGATGAAGATGAAGAGGAGGATTTCACCCCTTCTATGAGAAGAGTCCGGCGGCGTTCCTCAGCAGAAGAAAAACCCAAGTTACGCGCTGCAAAGCGATTAGAAATAGTCGAACCCAAGCCGCCGGAAATCGCCAGTATCCCTAGTCCCATCTTGAAGGACGAACATCCTGAAGCCACCGTCATCGCCCAAATGCTGGGAGAAGACTTGCTCGACGAGTCAGAAGATTTGTCAGATTTAGAGGATGATTTGGACGAGGACGATTACGAGGATGATTACGAGGACGAGGAAGAGGACTTAGAGGATTCGACACCTTTAGTTACAAGACGAAGGGCAAGTGAAGCACCAGTTCAAGTCTTGCCATTCTCAGCAGCACAGTTGCCAAAAAGTTGCTATTTGGTAATCGATAGGTCTTCTGAGTTAATTACCCGGCCACTCAAAGATTTTGGTGACTTGGGACAAATTCCTAACCTAGAAACCTTGCAAAAAACTTTGCCAGTGTTTGATAACCATAGAGTTGCCAAGCGCTTCTCTACCAAGCGCGATCGCGTGATTAAAGTTCCCGACAGTAAAGTCCTGCATAAGGCTAGTACTCATCTGCAAGCCAAAGGCATTACGCGACTGTTAATTGACGGTCAGGTCTACTCTCTATCTATGGTCTAAAAGTTATGGAGATCCCTGCTGGTTATGGTGTAGTACTGGTGACAACTGCCAACAAGCAGGAAGCAGAAACAATCGCAAATGCCCTTGTGGAGGCTCAACTAGCTGCTTGTGTGAGTTTGTTGCCCATCCATTCAATTTACGCTTGGCAAGGAGAAATATACAAAGAGTATGAGTGGCAGTTGCTGATTAAAACTGATTTGGCTCTATTTTCTACTTTGGAAGCCAAAATTCGGGAACTCCACTCTTACGAAGTCTCGGAAATCATTGCTTTACCGATTGTTGCGGGTTCGCAAGCCTACTTGCAATGGATTTCTGAACACGTTAAACATTAGCAGTGGTGTGATCCGGTAATTACCTCAGCACCCCTTTTTCTCCCCTCCTCGCTGGCGCTACGGTGTACACACAAGTGATCGAATCGCCCCCTAACCCCCAATTATGGGGGAACAAGAATTTTCCAAGTCCCCCAAATTTGGGGGATTTAGGGGGCAAAACAGGCTCAAACGCAGACAGGCAGGACTTGTGTGAAGACGATAGCCTCGCTTCCGGGGAGGGGTGATTGTCTCTACATCTGAGCGTCCATAGCTTCTGCAAAACGCTCCGCCAAGTTAATAATGTCCTGTTTGCGGGCAATTTTATTCATCCATTCTTGGGGAATATTTTCCACACCGTAGTAAATGCCTGCTAACCCCCCAGTGACGGCAGCAGTAGTATCTGCATCCCCACCCAAGTTGACAGCTTTCAGCACCGTCTCCGAGTAAGACGAGCTATTTAACAAACACCACAGGGATGATTCCAGGGTATCAATCACATAGCCACCAGAATTAATCTCTTCAACTGGTATCTGAGCGATTTCACCACTGAATATTCTGCGAAAATGCGGCTTTTCTAAAATATATTCTCGCTCAGAGTAAACTGATTGGATTCTTTCTAATCCTTGTAAATAAGCTGTTTGCAGGTTAGCGCCTTCTAGTAAGGCGATCGCAATACTAATATAAATACCGCAGGCCATTTGCGATCGCAGATGAGCATGAGTAATGGCAGAAACATCATGCACCCGTGCCATCAATTCCGCGAAAGTTATGCTTTGATGACAATAAGCCATCGGCAAAATTCTCATCAAAGAACCATTACCGTTACTATTTTCTACCTTACCTCCTGCCTGATGAGGTACGATACCCTGCTTCAGGCGCATAATCGCTTCATGGGTATTTTGACCAATATCAAACAAATCGCCACGGGGAGTCCAGTACGCTTGCTTATACCAGCGCCAGAAGGAATTGGCGATCGCTTCCAAGGAATATCCTCTACACAGGCTTTCTGCCAAGCAAAATGTCAAAGAACTGTCATCTGACCAAGTTCCCGGTGGTTGATTCCATGTCCCATAACCGAGCATCATTGTCACCGGAGATTTCACTCTTTCTGCACGGCTAGTAAACTCAACTGGCACACCCAACGCATCACCGACACATAAACCCATCAAACCAGACAATGTTTTTGTAGCGGTTAGCATTATTCACTCTCCATGAGAATTACCAAATCTTAACTTTATAGATTCCCTCTCAAGCTTGTTGCCATAGCTGCTACAGCCTATTATTTTATCCTATGTGAAAAGCCAGAATAACGAGTATTAATTAACTATTTTATCTACCATATATTCTGGAAAATTTATTTTTGTGCTTGTGCCAGTTGATCAAGTGCCTACTCTGAGCAAAAATACCGGAGTGGGAAAAACCAGAGAGAAAATATGAAATTTTTCCTGGGTAAATTTCAGCCAAAAGCTCAATATATAGAGGGTAAACGTCCTAACACGCCATAGGCTTGAGAGATTTATGTCATGGGAAGCTTCTTCTAGATTTACACCGCAGAAGCCTTGAAATGTTTTGCATCAATGGTCACAAGGATTTTCAAATATTTTAAAAATTATCTGGAACATTTTTATACTGTTTTCGACCTTGAATATATAAGCAAAACCTACAAAGTTTTTTCCAGATTATGAAAAATATACTCAAGTCTTTTGTGGCAATCTCTGCATTATCTTCTTTGGTAGTTGCCCCTCTTATTATTAATGCGGGTCAAGCTTCGGCTCTACCAACAAAGGGTACAGATGCCAGTTATGTTGGTGTTGGTCTTACAGGTGGTCTGACTAATGGTGGAGACGAAAACAATGCGGCTGAGTTTGGTGGTAATATCACCGGTCGTGTGAAATTGGGAAATACCCCAGTGTCGGCACGCGGTAATGTGATTTGGAATAATGAGACGACTGCTATTATCCCAGAACTTTCCGTAGACGTGCCAATTGCTAGAGGCACCAACGCCTTTGCCACTGCCGGTTATTCTTTTATAGAAAATAATGGCGTAGCTACTCCCATAGGCAACAAAGATGCTGTAGTGGTGGGTGCTGGGGTAGAATCGGAAGTTGCTAAGAACTTCCTGGTTTATACCAATGCCAAAGTCGGACTCCGCTCCTACGAAAATAGCGGTGGTTCTGCTGTCACCGTTAATGGCGGTGTGGGCTATCGCTTTAAGTAGAAAGGGGTAGAAAGAGGCAGAGGAGCAGGGGGCAGGGTGCAGGGGGGAATAAATTGGACTTGTCGCAAAATCCTCATCCCTTTCTCCTCGCTCCCGTTCTTTCCCTTTTCTCCCTACGGTGTACACACAAGTTATCGAATTTAGCCAAGCCCTTACCCAATCGCCTCCTAGCCCCCAATGATGGTGGAACAAGAATTTTCAAAGTCCCCCAGATTTGGGGGATTTAGGGGGCAAAATAGACTTAAACGCAGACAGATAGGACTTGTATGTACACGCTAGCTTTTCTTCTGAGAACTGGGAATTGGGGAATTAACTACTCAGCACTCAGTATTTCTTTGTAGACTCGATCAATCGCGTCTCGACAAACAACTATATGAAGCCGATTTTTGGAAGTGTTAAATCACGGATAAAGTCGGCTTTTTGCCGTGTTAAAATTAAATGATTCCTCTTATCTCCGACCGGATTACCGGGAATCACGCAGCCGAAAAAATGCTTCGGCGTTGACCGATGCCTTATTGAGAATACTATAACAATTCTGATGGTTAAATCTGCTCCTGCCCCCATTGCCAATCGTAATCAGCCTTCTAAAGTAGAAGGTATCAAGGAAAGAAGTAATTTTTTACGCGAACCTGTAGCTACTCAAATCCTTGAAGATACAACTCATTTTACCGAAGAAGCTGTACAACTTCTCAAATTTCATGGTTCCTACCAGCAAGATAACCGCGATAATCGTGTCAAGGGACAGGAGAAAGATTATCAGTTTATGCTGCGGACAAGAAATCCTGGGGGGTTTGTGCCGCCGCAGTTGTATCTGGCTTTAGATAATTTGTCTGATGAACACGGAAACCACACATTACGAGTGACTACACGTCAAGGCTTTCAGCTGCATGGGATTTTAAAAAAGAATCTCAAGGCGGCGATCGCTACTATAGTACAAAATATGGGTTCCACCTTGGGTGCTTGCGGTGACCTCAACCGTAACGTCATGGCTCCACCCGCCCCCTTTAAGAATCGCCCAGATTACCAGTACGCTTGGGAATATGCCAATAAAATCGCTGATTTGCTGACACCGCAAACCGGGGCATATTACGAAATTTGGTTAGATGGGGAAAAAATAATTAGTGCGGAAGAAAGCGCAGAAGTCAAAGCAGCACGACAGCGTAATGGCACTGGTACTATTATCCATGACAACGAAGAACCGATTTATGGGACTCACTATATGCCCCGTAAATTCAAAATTTGCGTGACTGTACCTGGTGATAATTCCGTAGATTTATATTCCCAAGATTTGACTTTAGTCGTCATTACCAATCCGCAGGGAGAACTAGAAGGATTCAATATTTTTGCCGGTGGCGGTTTTGGCAGGACACATAATAAAGAAGAAACCTTTGCCAGAATTGCAGATGAGATTTGCTATGTGGACAAAGATGATGTCTACGATTTAGTCAAAGCGATTGTCGCCACCCAAAGAGATTATGGCGATCGCACTGACCGTCGTCATGCCAGATTAAAATATTTAATTAACGAATGGGGTGTAGATAAGTTTCGCACCCAAGTTGAGGATTATTTCGGTAAACCAGTCGCACCCTTCAAACCATTACCAGAGTTTAAATATTACGATTTCCTCGGTTGGAATGAACAAGGTGATGGCAAGCTATTTTTAGGCATTTCCGTTGATAATGGTCGAGTGAAAGATGAAGGTTCCTTTCAACTGAAAACTGCCTTGCGGAAAGTTGTCGAGCAATTTAACTTACCCATGCGCTTGACACCCCACCACAACATCATTTTTTACGACATTGCGCCAGAAAATAAGTCAGCTATTCAAGAGATTTTGCATGATTGCGGGATCGTTTCTGATCCCAACACCATCGAGCCTCTAGTCCGTTATGCAATGGCTTGTCCGGCTTTACCCACCTGCGGCTTGGCTATCACCGAATCAGAACGGGCAATTCCTGGAATTTTAGAACGGATTCGCAGCTTATTGGATAAACTAGGTTTACAAAAAGAACATTTTGTGGTAAGGATGACAGGTTGCCCCAACGGCTGCGCTCGTCCCTACATGGCAGAATTAGGTTTTGTGGGTAGCGCTCCCGAATCTTACCAAGTTTGGCTGGGAGGTTCACCGGCTCAGACACGATTGGCTCAACCTTTCATAGAAAAGCTGCATCATAACGACATAGAAAGCTTTTTAGAGCCGATTTTCGTTTACTTCAAGAATTTCCGCGAATATGAGGAAAGCTTTGGGGATTTTTGCGATCGCCTGGGTTTTGATGCCCTACGTGAATTTGCTGCCACTTACCAACCCCAAACTACCACGGCTGCCAGTAAATCTCGTCATCGCATCAGTATTAAGGATGAAGTATATAACCAGCTGAAGGAAGCAGCTAATAGCCAAGATAGACCCATGACGGAGTTAGTCAACGAAGCCCTAGAAGCTTACTTTCAAAATCTGCCGTAAATCAGCACTTTGTACTTAATTACCAACCTACTCTTCATTACTTTTAATAGAGGGTAGGTTGTATTTTATGCTGTTTATTTGAAAATCACAATCGCTGCACTATAGTACAGTTGAAGCTTTTTCTGAATCATCCGGCAATTATCGGTGAGCAAATGTGGTTAATTCATAAAGTTAGTGGTTGGGGTAAACAACGACTCACAGAAATCAAGCAGAGTAACAGTGGCGAATGGCATTGGTTAGCGGAAAAGCCCATGCCCATAGCTGCACTTAACCGCAGCCTGTGGCGGGGAGCCATTTCTTCTAAAAACTTTTACATCCTCTTGTTTTTATCTGGGATTATCTCGACTGTGGGACTGCTGGCAAACAGTGCCGCTACGATTATTGGGGCGATGATAGTTGCGCCTTTGATGGGGCCGATAATTGCGATCGCCTATAGTATGGCAGTCGGAAATCAGCGTTTGTTAAAGCGTTCTAGCTTTACCCTGTTCACTGGAATTGTGTTGACTGTTGTTACCTCAATGATCATTGCCAGAATTGTGGGGATAAAAACTTTTGGCCCAGAAATTTGGGGACGAGTCAGTCCGACTTTACTAGATTTGGCTGTAGCCCTAGCCGCAGGTGCAGCTGGCGCTTATGCTAAATCACGTCGTCATGTTGCTGATGCTTTGCCTGGAGTGGCGATCGCTGTGGCTCTGGTTCCACCTTTGAGCGTGATCGGGATTGGCATTGCTATAGGTTCGCCGTCGGTCACTAATGGTGCTTCTTTACTGTTTTTGACGAATTTAATCGGAATTATTTTTAGCGGCGCACTGGTCTTTCTAGCACAGCGCTACGGTTCCTTAGAAAGAGCGCGTCAAGGTTTAATTTTATCAATTGGGGCGATATTTATTCTGGGATTACCCTTGGGATTCTCTTTAGAAAACTTGCTTCTCAAAGAACGCACACGTCGCAGTATTGAGTATTTGCTCTACCGCAGAACTCTGACATTTTCTAGTCAAGACATTCGCCGGATTCAAGTAGAACGACAGGCAGATTATTCCCTGGTTGTGGAACTAGAAGTTGCGGCTCCCATCGGTTCAATTTCGGAAAACCAGGTAAATATGGTCAGGGATTTTGTGCAGGAAAGCTTAAAACAACCGTTAACTTTAAATGTCCGGGTAATTCCCGTCCAGGAATTTACCGCCCCGGCTCCCAGTAATTAAATTAGTATGGCGCAACTACAACGAATTGCGATCGCACCGTTTCAAATTCAAGCAACTCTGATTACTCTGACAAAAGAGCAACAACATTATCTCGTCCGAGTGTTGCGGTTACGTCCAGGCGATCGCTTCATTGCGATGAATGGTCAAGGAAAATGGTGGTTAGCTCAGTTAGCAGGAGAACAAGCCCAGGTTTTAGAAACACTCACTGTAGAAACAGAATTATCTATAGCCATCACCCTCATGGTAGCCTTACCCAAAGGTAATGGATTTGATGAAATAGTCCGTTATTGTACAGAATTGGGTGTAACTTGTATTGCTCCGGTATTGAGCGATCGCACCTTACTAAATCCCAGTCCGCAAAAACTCGAACGTTGGCGACGCATAGCCACAGAAGCCGCCGAACAATCAGAACGCGCTTTTGTACCCACAATATTAGAACCTGTAGCTTTTAGTGCGGCTATGACTGCGAGTCCAGCAACTCACCGTTATATTTGTGAAGGGCGTGGAGATTATCCGCATTTAAACAACGTCATTAAAACTGATACACCTGAAATCATTATTGCTACTGGCCCGGAAGGGGGATGGACAGACAAAGAAATTGAGAGTGCGATCGCATCAGGATTTCAACCAGTATCCCTTGGTCGTCGGATCTTGCGCGCAGTTACAGCACCAGTAGTAGCATTAACCTTAATTTCCGCAAGTTGTGAAGTATAATTGACACTCTCAGGTTTAAAGACACTGAGATTCTGCGGACATAGTAGATTTAGGTAGTACCCAAAGTCTAACTCTCGCTACGGTCGTCAAACACCGTCTACCCAGTAGGCCCAAGTCTATGCTTAGATTGCTGGCTACTTTTCTGAGAATATTTGCTGCTCCGTTCAAATCAGCATTTACAACTGACCCATTATCTGACCGATACAATCCACGTTCAACACGCTTCCCAGATGCTTTCCACCCGTCAGGTTTAGAACCATATACTGGTAGGGAGTCTCCATCTAAATAGCTTGCTTTTGAGGTGTAAGATTCTTCGGTTTCCTGAAATCTGATTCCGTGCAAATCACACAGTTGTTTTAATCGGTCTTTAAGCTTACCTAAAGGCATCTGAACAAACTTTTGATTGTTTACTCTGCCTATATTGGCATTGGATTTAAAGCCTTCATTCCATCCAATTACTAATGTTCCAAGTCCGGATTTTAAGCAATGGTCAATTATTAGCTTTGCTGATTTATTTATACCATCTTTCATTTGATGGTTACGCTTACGAGTTACTCTATCCAGCCAATTATCCCAGTAACCTTCTGGTTTATTTTCTTTACGGGTCGATACTTTTTTATTCCAGAGTTGATTCATTGCTTTCATCGCACGAGCATCAATCAATAAGGAATTACCGAGAGTATCAACACAAGCAGCTAGGTTATCAGCAGTTCCAAGGTCTATCGATAGAGCCTGATTAATATCTAAATCATGTGTTTGCTTCTCAACTTTGTAAGACATCTCCAGATAGAAAGCACCATTTTTAGGAAGAATTGTCAACTCTTTAACTTGGGAATAATCAATATTTGAAGGCATTGGTAGGAAAAACTCGGAAACACCAAACCATCTTTTAACTGTTAGTCCTAAAGAAAATCTAAGTTGACTTTCGACAAGTGTTGGCTTTTGTCCTCCTGAGTTGGGATAAGCTACTTTGAATAGTTTTGAGCCTGTCAAGTAATTAGGTACTTTAGGCTGGAAATGCAATTGACCTTTGAGAAACAAAGACTTCAGTTCTTTAAAAGACTTAAAACCCTCGGTTACGGACATTAAAGTTTGCTGCATCGGAGTTGATGGCATTGATTGAGCAACCAGTGATTTACTAATAGATTCTTCGTAAATCAAATCAAACTTACTGGTCAGCAATTTTCCAGTTTTAAAAAATGTTTGCCTAGCGAAGTAAACGCCGTTATTGTAAAGTTTCCCTGACTGTTGACAGAGATACTCTAAGATTGATTTTGTTTCGTCGCTAGGCGATAGCAAGACTTGTTGGACTCCCATTGACTTCTTTGCTTTAGACATTGTTTCGACCTGCAATGTGATAATAAGTTAGTATATCAACATATATAGTAAATACAAATGCCATTTCAGAAACATAACAAATTAGGTTTCACGAGTAAGCAACCATTCGATAAAGATCCTGTGTGCTTCAAAGTTTTACCAGGAGTCAAGGCTAAGTTAAAAGCCGTCCCAAACTGGCAAGAACGGTTGCGAGAATTCACTGATAAACTTATAGAAGAAATAAAGGTTGAAGGCGACTAAAGTCGCCCGTTTCGCTTCCCTCTCAGGGAGCCAAGCCACGCTCGTTTCCCGCATACCGTGTATTCCTATGATTAAACAAGTTGCTACAGCCTTTGAGCGTAAAGATTATCACACAGCAGCCAAACTACTCAAACAGCTGTTAAAAGAAGAACCTGAAAATCCTTGGGTGCAATTTTATCTAGGACAGCTGCATGAAGTATCTGGAAAGCGCCAAGAAGCCGAAAAAATTTATCGCCAACTGCTCAGGAATACAACTAATACCAAAATAGTCAACCAAGCCCGCCAAGGTTTGCAGCGACTCCAAGAAATAGTCCAAGAAGAAAGACAACGCGCCATATCCAAAGCCACATCTGAACCCAGTCACGCTGAACCAGGCGTATTAGTCTTAGAACCTTTAGTCACAGAACTGAAAACTATAGCCGCGCCAAAATTTGCTGAAATTATGCAACTAGACTCTTACAGCGCCAGGCTAGTGCTACCGAGTCGCGCCTGGAGATTATATCGGACTGGACAAATAGGAGAACTCAAATATTATGGTCAACAGCTACAGCAAGCTGGAATTCCTTGCTTCTGGAAAACCATAGCCGCAATACAGCAAATTCAAGTTTTTCAGATCCAATATTTTTCCGAATCTGACCCCAAACCTACTGTTGTTTGCCGCAGTCACGAAAATCAACTTGGTTCCCTGACATTTGACTGGTCAGAAGTCACAGCCAAAGTAGTCGGACTATTACCCATTTTTGAGCAAGTTATAGACGTAGACAGCCGCCGCCAATTAGAATGGAAAACCCAAACCCAAGACTATGCCGAATTTTGCGATTTACACATACCTAGTAGAAATTGCATTCTCCGGCTTTATGATCATGGCTATGAATTCCTCAAAGGTGTAGAAATTGCTGATCAAGCGAGCCAAAATACAATCACCATTAATTGGAATAGCTTACTGCAATGGATTTCGCCACATATCCCACAAGTGAAAACTTGGTCAAATTTCACACCCTTCGCAGAAACAGCATTAGATCAAATAGAAATGCTGGGCAACATTCAGTCTCACATTCACCTATTTCGTAGGGAAAAGACCAATTGGGACCCAGCGTTTCATTTATATAGTAGCTTGGTATTTTTGAACGGACTTCAAGATGGTAGGGGAAGTGAAGAATAATATCTCATACCCGAATAGCACTAAGATAACGGCAAATCTATTATTTACAAGGCTTTTGGGTGTGGGGTGTCGGGTGTCGGGTGTCGGGTGTGGGGTGTGGGGAATTAAGAAGATGTTGAACTCTAGAATGTACTAAGATTCAATTTTCTTGAACACTACACCCAACACCCTATCCCCTACCCCCTGCCTTGACGAGGTTTCGGCTTATCTTCGTGCCATTCTCTAATACCCTATTCCCCATACTTTCGCCAACTTAGTTAGAAGTTTTCATTTTACTAGCCATATCTAGGTAAGAACTCATGTTCGCACCTGGACGACGACGACCATTAGAGCTAGAAGCTGAAGGAGCAAGATATTTGGGTGCAAATGTAGTTTCAGCCGGAGGTGTTTTTGTGCCGTTGGATGTTGCTGCTGGGGCTGTAGCGGGTTCAGCTTGAGGAGCTTTGCCATTTTTTGATGACTTTACTTGAGGCGTTTTTTTAGCCGTAGGTGCATTGCTCTTCGCCGCCAGGGCATCTCCTGGAGAATTTACGGCTACTGATGCCGCAGGTTTTGTACCATTAGCTGTTGCGGCTGGGGACACCTCTTTCTGTTTAGGTGTAGCTGCTGGTGCTTTCTCAGATGCAGTTTCATCTAACTGCAAGTAGTAGCCATTGCTTTTTCCTTTTTTACCAGGTAACAACCCAGTGATGAAACCCAGAATACCTGTGATTAACTTTTTGATAAAACCGAACATGAAAATTTCTCCTGTCTTTATATATCTGTAAACTTGACCGTGGTTTAAAAAAGCCGCAGAATATTACATTTTTTTGCGCCAACTATGCCATTAGAGTGACAAAGCTTATAATTATCTACTTAATTAACATTGTAGTAAAACTACAGAGCAAACAGTCTTAACTCTTTAGTGCAAGCACTCGCAACTTGTAGACATCAACGATTAATTATTAAATTTTCCGGTAGCTAAGAGCAAGATTCTGAAAGAATGCTTAATCAAACTTAACATTTTTTGGTTTAGCTCACACAGATTTATTCAAAAAATTAGACAATAGAATTGTTTGGCGATCGCGAAACGCAGCACAGTTACTCAGCAAAACAATCTTGCATACCATTGAATTTCCCCATTTTCCAACCAGTGGGAGAAGTGTCATAACTTATTGACAGCCCATGAAAGTAATCAGTTAAATTTGCTACAGAGTTTTGATACAGGCAAACTAGGGAAATGAACACCAAAAACCAACAGCGTAACTCGGTGTTATTGATACATGGTATTGATGACACGGGAGCCGTTTTTAATAAAATGGTGGATTACTTAAGACAATTGGGTTGGTCTGTGTATACCCTGAATCTCATTCCTAATAATGGTGAAGTTGGACTTGATATTTTGGCACAGCAGATAGCTGACTATGTTGTCAATACCTTTGCTCCAGAAGAATCAATCGATTTAATCGGCTTCAGCATGGGAGGAATTGTCAGCCGTTACTATGTTCAACGGCTAGGAGGAATTAACCGTGTACAGAGGTTTATCACTATTTCCTCACCTCATCATGGAACTGTGACGGCTTATGCTTCTCAACGTCACGGCTGCTTGCAAATGCGCCGCAATAGTGAATTTATCCAGGATTTAAATGCTGATGCTGTGATGTTAGGGCAGCTCAATTTTACATCGATTTGGACACCCTATGATTTGATGATCGTTCCGGCAAAGAGTTCACAAATGCCATTAGGAAAAGAAGTAGTAGTACCAGTTGTACTGCACTCTTGGATGTTGACAGATTATCGGAGTTTGGCAGCCGTAGCATCTGCTTTGTCAGAGCCAATTAAGTCCGGTCACCAATTTGGCTACACTGGGAACTTCCAAAAATCGCCTCTGGGTGGCGGTAATATTTAAATTCCATCAAATTGTAAAAGGGATCTTCTAAAAAGAAGGTGCGATGTTCTAAGGGAGAATCAACAAAGCGACTTTTAGGTGATTCCCGAAAGATTAGATTTTGCTTTTGTGCTTTTTCTAGTAATTCCTCCCAGTCATGTTCCTGAATAAAAATTAGTCCAAAGTGTCTGGGGTATATAGTCCTTTGGGGTGATGGAGTTTCCTTGGTGACGTGCGCTACCAATTGATGACCATAGAGATTCAGAATCAGCGCTTGGGGACTTTCACGCCCTGGGATGCAGCCGAGGGCATCGACATAATATGCTTTAGTTTGGGCAATGTCAGTCACCGGAAAAGCTAGATGAAATAAAGTTTGGCTCATAGCTATTGTTATCCAGACAAATAGTTGGTGCTATATACAAATTTATGCCGTCAAATCCTGATTGTGGTCAAACAATTTTGGATTTTAAATTTGCGATCTTCGTAATGTACGCAGCGAGTGCGAGTATTTTAGATTGATTAGCAGGCAAAGGGGCGGGACTTGAAGCAAAATCCCAAATCCCAAATCCCAAATCCCAAATCCCAAATCTAAAATCTAAAATCTAAAATCTAAAATTGCTACGGTCAATTTGCACACAGTTTTAAATAATTTCAACTTATATCCTTATTAACGATGTTTGCGTGGAGTGGGGTAGAGATGCGGTTAATTGCGTCTGTACAAGTAGGGAAAGATTTTTTGGTTGTTTTCCCTGTTTCTGCTCTCCTTGACCTGTAAGAGGAATAAAACCTCGGCATTGTTTCCATGAGGTAGTGGCAGAAATTCAACATCCCAGTTCTAAAATTGGTTATTCTGTTGATATTCTGGCAAAACTACTCATGATTTATTGCTGATGTTATCTTTTATTGACTCTGCAAATCCCTGGTTAGTAGCAATAGGATTGAACACAATTTTATTGGGTTTAGTATGGATTGCTCCCAAACAGCTACTGACTCCAGCAGGAATATTTCACGCCTGGTTACTGGGAGTCCTCATTTGGGTAACTCTCGGTTGGCAAGGATATCTAGTGGTAGGGTTCTATTTTTTAGTTGGTTCTGGTGTAACACGTATTGGCATGGCACAAAAAGAAGCAGCAGGAATAGCGGAAAAGCGTTCTGGCGCTAGAGGCCCGGAAAATGTCTGGGGTTCTGCTCTGACTGGAGCTTTGTGTGCATTGGGAGTAGGGATTCTCAATTCAGGTTTAGTCCCCAGTACCCAGTCCCTTGTCCCGTTCGGCTTCGCTCACGGCCAGCCTAGTCCCCAGATCCTACTGTTGTTAGGCTATGTGGCGAGTTTTAGTACTAAGCTTTCGGATACCACTGCGAGCGAAGTTGGTAAAGCCTACGGTAAACGCACCTTTTTGATTACTACACTCCAACCCGTATCTCGTGGTACAGAGGGAGCAGTGAGTTTAGAGGGGACTGTAGCCGGGGTGGTGGCTTCGATCGCGATCGCCTGCGTCGGTTGGGCTGTTGGTTTGATAGATTTATTCGGGATAGCTTGGTGCATATTGGCTGCATTTATCGCTACCAATTTAGAAAGTGTCATTGGCGCAACATTGCAATCTAAATATGACTGGCTCACCAATGAAGTAGTAAATATCTTCAATACATTAATCGGTGCGATCGCCGCCATGCTGATCGCCTTATTCTGGACAATGATTATTTCTTCATTCCCTGCCTAATTCTTTTCAAAAAAATCACAAGTAAATTTACATAACACTCTTCGGGTGTAATTTCCGTGTATCTATACGACGGTTTAAATTGGGCATTTTTGGGTTTTCAGGTGGCTAATATATATTTTGTAGAATATAAGACTTTCGCTGTTCTTTATCGGTTTAGTTCATGGAATCTTCATCATTTTTGCTAGTAGATGACCAGCCCATTTTTATAAATCAAGCAGTAAAATATCTGCAAGCCTCTGGAAAATTAGCGCATTTCATTGGCGACATTCTCCGCCAGTATGTAATCGAACAAGAAATCCAAACGCGAGATGACATCCAAATCAACCCCGTTTTAACAGAACAAACAATCATTGATTTCCGCCTCAAAAATCAACTAAATGACCCCCAAACTTTTCAAGAATGGTTACAGACAAATGTTACAGATTACGCTACCTTTTACGAATCAATTGCCTTGGGTTTTAAATTAGAAAAACTAAAAGTTTTGATTACAGAAGCAAAAATCTCAGAATACTTTATTGAACGCAAAATTTTTCTGGATCGAGTGATAGTTTCCCGGATTGTTGTTGACAATCAAGAAATAGCTGAAGAGCTAAAAACCCAAATTGAAGAAGGAGGTAGTTTTGAGCAACTAGCAAGAGAATATTCCTTGTCAGAAGATCGAATGGTCAACGGCATGATGGGGCCAGTCAGCCGAGGCACAATGCCAGATCAATTGAGAGCAGTTATTGATATAGCTAGTCCTGGACAAGTTGTGGGACCAATAGAAATCGAGGGACGTTATGGCTTATTTCGCTTAGAACAATTTTTGCCAGCGTCTTTAGAAGATATGCAACTCCAACAAGCACTACAAAATGAATTATTTGAGAAATGGCTAGTCGAGAAAATTCAAAAGCTGACGGTCAAACTACAAATGAGCTAAAAGTTCTGAATAATCAATCTCTACAAGTAAACGCCCTAGCTTCTATACCTTGGAATCAACCGCCTTTTTCTTGGCTGACTTCTGAACAACAATCCCAATTGCAAAATCAGGCGGAAATCCGTCAGTATCGTCTAGGAGAAAAAATTTGGTCAACCGCAGCAGGTGGTGATCAGTTTTGGATTTTTACTGGTAAAGTCCGCTTGCGGTCAGAAGGAGAGGGTAAGCCATTGTTAGCCCTTCAAGCAGGGGATTGGTTTGGCGATTTATATCAGCTGGCTGTGGATTGTAAAGCCGTAGCTGCGAGCAAAGAAGTGGTAGTTGTGTGTTGGAATACAGCGCTGTGGGCAGAGTTTTCCACTCCCCAAATTGACGAGTTTTGGCTAACTGCGGAGGAAAATCAGGAAACGGGGGAGATTAAAGAAATCAAGCCAGAAATCAAGCAGATACACCAACTCATCCCATCCTCGACAGTAATTACATCTGGTTATCCCTTCGTTTCTAATTGGAATACAGGTGCGGCTTGTTTAACAATGGTGGCGCAACACTTAGAACATCCTGTGAAATTGGAATGGGTGCAGCGCCAACTCCGGGGACAAAGCCCGAAACATCTGGTGGAAGCAGGGGAAAATTTAGGGTTAGTGTTGCGGAGGTTGCAAGTTAATTGGGCTGATTTGCGGCAGTTAACGTTTCCACTGCTACTACAATGGCAATTAGATTCGTCACCACCAGCTTCCTGGGTAGTAGCCTATGGAATGCAAGGATCTAACCTGATTATTGCTAATCCGCTAAATGATGATTATGCTTGCGAGAGTTTACCGCAGTCAGTGGTTGAGTCTGCCTGGGATGGTAGACTCTGGCAAGTTGAACTGGTATCAAATCAAGAAAAATTCAACCTTGGTTGGTTCACTCCAGCAGTTTGGAAATATCGGAAACTGTTAGGAGAAGTATTGCTAGCGTCTTTTACGTTGCAGCTTCTGGGTTTGGGGACACCACTGATTACCCAAGTTGTGATTGACAAGGTGATGGTGCAGCAAAGTTTGCCCACTCTTGATGTTATGGCGATCGCACTCTTAATGATCGCCTTATTTGAATCCATACTGGGTATACTGCGGCTATTTATCTTTACTCATACCGCCAGGCGTTTAGATTTGAGCTTATCGGCGCAACTATTCCGCCATCTCATGCGTTTGCCTTTAGCTTACTTCGAGTCGCGGCGTGTGGGAGACACCATAGCCAGAGTTCAAGAACTAGAACAAATCCGCCAATTTCTCACCGGGACAGCATTAACTGTCATTCTAGACAGTATTTTTGCTGTGGTGTACTTGGTATTGATGTTTTACTACAACGTCCAACTCACCTTTGTGGCCTTGGCGGTGTTGCCGTTATTTGCAGCTTTGACAATTATTTCCACACCAATTCTGCGTAAATGGCTGAATGAAACCTTTAATCGCAGTGCCGACAGTCAATCATTTCTGGTAGAGACAGTTTCAGGGATACACTCAGTTAAAGCCCATGCAGCCGAACCAGTAGCACGCGATCGCTGGGAAGGATTATTTGCCCGTTTTGTCCGTACAGGTTTTAAAGCTTCCACTACTTCTAATATTAGCAGTAATATTGGTAACTTTCTCACCAATTTTTCCTCCTTACTGATTCTCTGGTTTGGAGCCAAATTAGTCATCGAGCAGAACTTAACCATTGGGCAACTTGTCGCCTTTCAAATGCTGTCAGGAAGAGTTACCGGGCCACTCTTGCGTCTAGTGCAACTATGGCAAAATCTGCAACAAGTCCTACTTTCTGTAGACCGGATTGGTGATATTCTCAACATCGCCCCAGAAGCAGAATTAGGCACAGGTTTAGTTTTACCACCCCTAAAAGGTCAAGTCACCTTCGAGCAAATCTTTTTCCGCTACCAACCACATATTGAACCCGTTCTCAAAGGCATCTCCTTTAACGTCGAACCAGGGCAATTTGTGGGGATTGTCGGCCGCAGTGGTTCTGGTAAAAGTACCCTTTCCAAGCTATTACAACGCCTCTATCAAATTGAATCAGGAAGGATTTTGATTGATGGCTTTGATATTAAAAGTGCCGATTTAGCCTCATTGCGGCAACAAATTAGCGTAGTTCTCCAAGAAGACTTTTTATTTAATGGTACTGTCTTGGAAAATATCACTCTCGGTAATCCTGATATTGGTGCAGAAGAAGTAGTAGAAGCTGCCAGACTAGCTGTAGCACATGATTTTATTAGTCAATTACCCTACGGTTACGAAACCAACGTGGGAGAAAGAGGCACAGCTTTATCTGGTGGACAAAGACAACGCATCGCCTTAGCCAGATTATTTCTTTCTCAATCACCAATTTTAGTTTTAGATGAAGCTACCAGCGCTTTGGATAGTGAAACTGAACAGCAAGTTTTGCAAAACTTACAAAAGGTTTCGGCTCACCGAACTGTGTTTTTAATTGCTCACCGTTTCGCTCCTCTCAAACGTGCTGATTTGATTTTAGTCTTAGAACGAGGGGTAATTGCTGAACGCGGTACTCACTTAGATTTGTTACAACAAAAAGGTTTGTACTGGTCATTATATCAACGCCAACAAGCAAATATTTAGATCGGCGTAAATAAAGTTAACTAGCTAGGGTCGTCATTGGTCATTAGCCCTTCGGCTACGCTCAGGGTAAATCATTGGTCATTAGTAAGGGTTTCAGTCCTGTTTACGGGTCTTAACATACTTTGGTTTATTCAGCAAACCCTACTTATTTAACAATACGGTTCAGTTAAGGCTAAAACTCTTGGTCAAGGTCAATCTTTTGAACGAACCACAAAGTACGCAAAGGACACAAAGAGAAGAAAGAAAGAAAGAAAGAAAGGCTTAACTGAACTGTATTGACTTATTTAATCCTTTTGGTGTCTACTGTTCTGCTACCCTAGTTAAGTAGGTCAACATAATTCAACATAAAACCTTGAGGATATAGATCCCCGACTTCTTCGAGAAGTCGGGGATCTGGGTATTACATTTTTTAAGTTTGAGCTACTTATCATGTTAATTTGTTTTTGCACCACTAAGGCATAAAGTAGGGTGTGTTATACATTAGGCTAATGCACCTTGAATTATTTACACTGAGCGCAGCCGAAGTATTAACGGTGCGTTGCGCTGCGCGACAACACTACAATAAAATTATTTATTCCTTGGAAGTTTTGTAAATTCAATAGAAATCACAATAATTTTTAGGAAGATTACACTTTTAACTCTGACTTTTAGTCAAAAAAGTGTCATTTTACTATTTGATTTCATAGTAGTTTTCGTGATGGGGGATAAAGTCACCCTTTAAAACCTTAGCGACAGGTTTTAACAGTTAGTGTTGCCAAAAAATACTCTGTTTGAGGAGAAAATATATATGCCCCTTGATGATATTAATCACAATTTGTTTCTTCATAACGGGCTAAACTCTAACGCTATCTCCTCACTAGATACTTTTCCCACCCAAAATGACTATAGTTTAAGCCTCAGTGGTCGTAGTAGCTTTAATTCCGCAAATGAGATTACTGCAACTTCTGTTCGGACTGCTAACTATAATTTCTCTTCTGGCTATGGCTTGATTAACGCCGCCGCCGCAGTCGCTAGAGCTGCTGGTCAGAATACTTTTGGGAATGTGCCTCGTCTTGGTGGTAATAATTGGGGCGCTGATTTAGTTCAAGCGCCAGCCGCCTGGGCGCAGGGCTACACAGGTAGAGGTATTGTGATTGCTGTGTTAGATACTGGGGTTGACTACAACCACGCAGATTTGAAGAATAATATCTGGACTAATCCCGGAGAAATTCCTGGTAATCGTATAGATGATGATGGTAATGGCTATATTGATGATGCCCAAGGCTGGAGTTTTGCTGACAATAGCAACAATGTTATAGACGTAAATGGTCACGGTAGTCATGTAGCGGGAAGCATTGCTGGGGGGAATAATGGCTTTGGGGTGACGGGTATTGCCTATGATGCCAAAATTATGCCCGTTAAAGTGCTGAATGACGAAGGAGCAGGTAGTACTAATTCTGTCGCCGATGGCATTTACTATGCTGTGAATAATGGCGCTAATGTGATTAATCTCAGTCTGGGTGGTAATTTTCCTAACAGCACGCTGGAAGCTGCAATTCAATACGCTAGTAGTAAAGGTGCTGTGGTGGTGATGGCAGCAGGTAATAATGGTTACCCATTTACCAACTATCCGGCGCGCTATGCCAATAACTGGGGATTGGCAGTGGGGGCAGTTGATAGCAACAATAAGATGGCTAACTTCTCTAACCAAGCGGGGATGAATGCGTTTCCCTATGTGACTGCGCCAGGAGTCGGTATTTATTCGTCGGTTCCGGGGAATCAGTATGCTACATATAGTGGCACATCTATGGCTACTCCCCACGTTGCTGGTGTCGTGGCTTTGATGCTGGGTGCTAATCCCAGTTTGACTGATGCTCAAATTCGGCAAATCATCATCGAAACATCAGGAAATAGTACCCCAGCCGCAACTTCTAATTCTTTCAATATCAGCTCTGGAATTTCTCAGCCGATTGCAGAGATGGTAGGCAATAGTACATCAGCTACTACCATTAATTTTGAATTACAGGTGACAATTTTAACTGACGGTCATACAGCAGTTTCTAATTTGCCTCCCACGTCTTCATTTGTCAGCAGAGGCTCATCTATGAATCTAGGGAACCTGACCTGGTATGACGATCGCACTCTCAACCCTATGAGCAGTATCAATGGCGATGATGATGACCAAAATAACGATGATATGACAGATATCGCCAAAATCCTGAATCAATTGCAGCAACAGCTAGAAGAATTTAGAAGGTTTTTCCCTGGCTTCTGATTTGACAGGGGAGTTCCAAATCCCCCTGCTTCTTCAGTTACCTGACTGAAAAGGCTTCGCTAAATCTACGGGTTACAGGCTCGATGATGAAGGTTAAAACTGACTTTTGACGCGTGACAATTTCACCGTTGGCTGACATTCCGGGAGTAAATTCTACTTCTTCTCCCCGGACATTTACTGAGTGTTGACTTAGCTGTATTCTGGTGGGGAACACTAAACCCAAGTCTTTATCGACTACTGCATTCGGACTAATTTGCACTACTTTACCGTCAATTGTGCCAAATTCTTGAAAGGGAAAGGTGGCCATTTTGACTTTTGCTGTCATCCCTGGACGAATAAATCCAATATCGCGGTTGAGGACTTTCACTTCTAATAAGATTTCTTCCCCTGCTGGCAAAATTGAGAGCAATTCTTCACCGGCTTGTACGGGTCCTTGGGTGGCTTTAATTTTGTAAATTGTCCCTGCAACTGGGGCTTTGATTGTTTCCCCGGCTTGTTGTTTTCTGGCTTGTTCTAGTTGACCGTTAATATTGGTGAGTTCTTCTTGGCGCTGTTTAATCTGGTTTAAAATTTCGCTTTGGCGCTCAGATATTAAACGCTGCGCTTGCTGGCGCACTCCTTGATAGGCTTGTTCGGCTTGGCGAATTTCTTGGGTTTGGGCGGCAATCTCTCTTGTTAAGGATGCTATTTTGTCTTGAGACTCTGTGACTCGATTCTTGGCGTTGATTATTTCATCTTTGGCTCTGGTCATTTCTGTGTTGGCGCGGTTTAATCTTTCTTGCGCTTCTAGGTAATCAATTCTCGGTAATGCACCAGGCGCTATCAAAGTCCGGAGATTTTCTTCTCTTTGTTGCGCGATCGCAATATTTTTTTCAACTTCAACCAGGACACTTTCTGCGTTGACTACATTCGCTTGGGCATTTTTAAAGCTGGTTTGAGCATTGACGAGGTTTTCTTGCAATCGTTGCTGGCGTTGTTTTACCTGAGCAATAATTGCTAGTTGGCGATTGGCTTCGGCTTCCGTTGCGGCTTGACGTGCTTGGTAATCAGAAAGACGCGATGCTAAAAGTTCATCTTGTAGTTTTGTCCCAGCCGTTGTCGTCCCAATGCGTTCTGCTTGCAAACGCCGGAGGTCTTCGCTGATTAATTTGGCAGATTGGGCGAGGCGGGTAACATCTGTTTGTTTCAAATCTGGGTCGCGTTGAATTAAAACTTGGTCTTTCGTGACATGATCGCCTTCTTCTACATTCACCTTCAAAATAGAACCACCGCCCAAGGATGTCACTGGTCGCACTTGTGTAGAGGCGATTAATTCCCCTGGTGCGATCGCAACTTCATCTATTTGAGAGAAATTCGCCCAGGCGATCGCCCCAAATACCACTAAGCTCAGTGTTCCTGCTAAAACTCTCGTATATAGCGGCGGTAATTCCTGTACAGCCTTACCCACTTCATAAGACAGTTGGTCTTCTGGTTTCGCAAATTGTTGTTTTGTTTGACGGGCTTGAGCCGCATTTGCAGCTAAGGAATATTTCATATAATTTTAGATTATTGAGGGAATGGGGAATGGGAACTGGGGAATGAGGAATAAGAAATAGGAATAGGAATGGAATTTAGCAGTTTCTTCCCCCTACTCCCTACTCCCTACTCCCTACTCCCCATAATTCAAACTGCGAGATAGCGCCGCAGAAAATTTTCTAAAGTTTCCAAGTGAAAATTGAAAATCCTTTCTAAGTTGGCTATTTCCTCTTTTCGACAGAAAAATTCATTGGACAGTAATGTTCTATAAGTTCCGAAAGCTTTTTGTGCTTGGGGGTTAAATAAACCCAATGTATTCCTTAACCCATCCACAACAAACAAAGGTGAATTAATTACTACTGCTTCTTTGTTGAAGATGCGACTAAAAATTTCGGGAATATCCTCACGCAATAAAATCTCCGGACCTCCCACTGGTAATATTTGGTTGCGTGCGTCTTCAACTTTGAATGAATTTACAACTATCCTGGCTAAATCATCTGTACTGACAACCGAAGTCCGATTTTTGGGATCACCGATGAGCAAATACAAACCAGTTTCGCGAAACTGTTCTGCTAATGACAGTAAGTTAGATGCTAATCCAGCTGGGCGTAAAATAGTGTAATTCAAGCCACTAGCTGCTAAATATTGTTCTACTGCTCGTTTGGCTTTGAATACAGGCGCATCTTCATAGCCCCGTTCGGCTCCCAGTACAGAAATAAATACAAAATGCTTGACATTATTAGCTTTAGCTTGATCAATGAGTTCAATATTGGCGCGATAGTCCAGCGATAGAGAGTCACCATCAGAACCGTGGGCGCTGATCATATACTCGATACCCCGACAAGCTTTGGCAATATCCTTGTCTCGTCGTAAATCACCGATGAAGATTTCTGCTCCTCGGTGTTCTAACTCGTTATAACTCGAAGTGAGGCGGACAAATGCTCTCACTGACTTTTCCTCTAGACGTAGGAGTCGCACGACTCGGCGACCAATTCCTCCCGTTGCTCCAGTTACCAGAAACATAAGGATTTTCGGTGATGAATTCCATCTACACCCTAATCTAAAATTCGACGATTACTGGGGTATGGTCGCTGGGTTGGGGTAATTTTCTGGGGGTAACGTCAATCATGCAGCTTTTAGCGCGTTCATAGAGCATTGGGCTGAGATAATGATGGTCAATGCGCCAACCCCGATTGCGCCGAAAGGCGGCGGTGCGATAGTCCCACCAACTGTAGTGTCCGCCTTCGGTGGTAAATTTGCGAAAGGCATCAGCAAATCCTAGTTCCAGAATCTCCTGTAAAGACTTGCGCTCTAGTTCGGATGCCATGATGTGATTATCTAGATGCGCTTTGTCGTGAATGTCTTCGGCGGCTAGGGCGATGTTGAAGTCACCACATATACAGATTGCTGGTTCTGAAAGTAGAAGGGTTTGTAAATACTCCCGTAGCACTGTGAGCCAGCCTAGCTTGAATTCGTATTTTTCGCTGCCTATTGCTGAACCATTAGGGACATACAAATTCACAATGCGAATGCCGTCAATTACGCCTGTAATCACTCGTTTTTGGACATCCCATGCTGGATCGATCTTGGGTAAAATCGGCGTGAACCCGACGCTGACATCCATTAGGGGTTGGCGACTAATCAGGGCTACGCCGTTGTAAGCTTTTTGTCCGGAAACATAAACGTGATAGCCCAATTCTTCAAAAGGCGATCGCGGAAAGTCCGCATCTACAACTTTTGTTTCCTGTAAACAGAGGACATCAATGGGATTTTCGCTTAACCAAAAGATCACCTGTTCCAGGCGCATCCGAATTGAGTTGACATTCCAAGTGGCAATTTTCATTGGTAAATTATCTGAATTGAAAATAAATATTAATTTTTAATTAGTAATTCTTTTACAAATATTTAAGATTGACATAGAATAACCATTCTGACTAAGTTAATGTTAATAAAAATTGATACAATCTCATCTTTTTAGTATTGCTAGCTACAAAAACTATAATTTTGTGATTTTAACTACAAAAATCCTGAGTTTTGGATGATCCCCAGGGTAGATGAAACTACTAGCACTTAAGCTATATATTAAAAGTGTAGCTGGTAAGTAGCTTTTGTTGATGTTTTAAAATATATGGGTGGTGGTTGAAGGTACGGTTAACCAAGATTGCCCTCCTAAGAGTCAATAAGGTTAATTTAAACTCAACAAAGTAAGTATAAATCCTCGGTTTACGAATATGATCCCATTACTTACTTTGCAGAATATTTTACCGACTGAACCAAAACAATTTTATGAAGATCGCTCAAGTCGCCCCCTTATGGGAACGAGTTCCGCCTCCTAGTTATGGAGGTATTGAACTGGTAGTGAGTCACTTGACCGATGAACTCGTTCGTCGCGGTCATGAAGTTACTTTGTTCGCTTCTGGTGACTCTCAAACCTTGGCTGATTTAAAAGCAGTTTCTCCACTTGCATTACGCTTAGACAAATATGTCCAAGATTATGCAGGGTATGAAATTTTAGAACTTAGCCAAGTTTACCAACAAGCTGCGGCATTCGATATTATTCATTCTCATGTAGGGATAACGGCTTTACCTTTGGCAAGTTTGGTATCAACTCCCACTGTTCATACTTTGCACAACAGTTTTACTCCAGACAACCAAAAAGTATTTAGCTACCACCACCAGCAACCTTATGTCAGCATTAGCCAAGCGCAGCGTCAAATCACATTAAACTATGTAGCTACGGTTTATAACGGTATAGAACCTACCGATTATCCATTTATAGCCCAACCACAAGAAACCCCATATTTAGCATTCTTAGGGCGTTTTTCTCCTGAGAAGGGGCCACAACAAGCGATCGCCATTGCTAAACAGACTGGTTGGCGCTTGAAAATGGCAGGAAAAGTTGATGTCGGGGATGCTCTGTTTTTTGAACAAGAGATTCTCCCCCAGATTGATCATCAGCAAATTGAATATCTGGGCGAAATCAACCACGCCCAAAAAGCTGAACTTTTAGGAAATGCTGCAATAACTCTGTTTCCCATTAATTGGCAAGAACCTTTTGGCTTGGTGATGATTGAATCAATGGCGACTGGAACACCAGTGATTGCCATAAATTTAGGTTCTGTACAGGAGGTGATTGTTCACGGTGAAACGGGTTTTATCTGCCAAAACTATGAAGAAATGGCCAGTGTGATTCCGGCGGCGTTGGCACTCAATCGTCAAGCCTGTCGAAAACATATAGAAAACAAATTTAGTGTTAACCACATGGTTAATGACTACGAAGCAGTTTACAAACAAATTCTCACGAGCCGCATTGATTTAAATGATTATTTAGATGCGGCTCAAGCCCGGTTTTAATTAACAATTTTTTCCAGATTTTAAACAACAATTTTTTTTAGGGATATATTTGCTATGAATACGAGAGTCAACACCTGTCCGTGTTGCGGTGGTTCCCTCCTGCGTCATGCCCGTCATGGTGAACTGTATTGGTTTTGCCAGTCTTGCAGGCAAGAAGTACCTCTATTAACTGTTATTCGTGTGCCTAATTCTTCTCTGGAAAACCGGAAGAAAGAAGTGCTTCCTCAGACAACATTAAAGGAGTAGGGACAATTTCAATTTCCGCAATTTCCGCAATCTGATAAAATCGGGGGAAGCTGATTAATTAGGTCGAAAGCTGTGTTAGCCGCGTTACTTTACGGTCAGGAAGATTTACGCTTGGAGCAGGTTGTTGACCCCACTCCGGCAGTTGGTGAAGTCGTGATCCAAGTGGGCGCAGCGACAACTTGTGGTACAGATTTGAAGGTTTGGCGGCGTGGTGGTCATGCGAAGATGCTGAAACCACCGACTCTGTTTGGTCATGAGGCCGCAGGGCAAATTGTGGCTGTGGGTGCTGGGGTGACAGATTGGCAGATTGGCGATCGCGTTGTCGCGAATAATTCTGCTCCCTGCATGAAATGCTTCTTTTGTCAACGTCAGGAATATTCTTTGTGTCCCAATATTACCTGGAATAATGGCACTTTTGCGGAATATCTGAAAATCCCGGCGGCAATAGTGCAGCATAATATGTTACGGGTTCCCGATGAGTTACCGTGGCAATTAGCAGCAATGACGGAACCGTTAGCTTGTGTTTTGCATGGTATCGCTCGTTCTCAGATCAAACCTAAAGATAGAGTAGTTGTCTTGGGAGATGGGGCGATTGGTTTGATGTTTGTCGCTGTTTTGGCTGAAACAACGGAAGTGTTGCTGTGGGGAGGTAATGACGCAAGGCTAAAAATTGGTCAAAAACTGGGTGCAGATCAGATTTTTAATTATCATCAAATCCCAGATATTCCCGGTGTGGTGAAAGAATTGACTCAGGGATGGGGTGCTGATGTGGTGATTGAAGCTACTGGTGTACCTAGTGTTTGGGAAACTGCGATCGCTTGCGCTCGTCCTGGTGCTACTGTGAATTTATTCGGTGGTTGTCCACGGGATACGACGATTACTGTGAATACAGAACAGTTACATTACAGTGAACTGACTTTAAAAGGTGTGTTTCATAATACACCGGAATATGTACGTGCGGCGTTGGCGCTGATAGCTAGTGGTAAAATACCTTTTGAGTTATTGATTAGTGAAACGCGATCGCTACAGGATTTAGAACAAGTATTTAATGATATGAAGGCGCGAAAGGTGATTAAAGTCGCGCTGATTCCTTAGTTTTTTGCAGAGTAAAGCAGATGATCTGGGTCTAGCCAAACAATATAAAAAATCTCGTCAATAAAAAACCCATGAACTCTACCATGTTCATTTGAGGACAGGGAAAATTGATAAGGTGTATCAACCAATTGTTCTTCGTTGGGCAAACCAAATCCGCTTTCGCTGGTATCTTCCCATTTTATAGGATGACATCTGAGGCTACTGCTACGATTTATTAACAAATCTTGAGCCGTCAGGCTAGATAAAGCTTTTAACCGATCAAGTAGGGTCAGCCAGTAAATTACCGCTCTTTCGGTACAACAAAATTTTGTATGTCCATTTTGATAATATTTAAACGAAAAGCTGATGCCTTGAGATGACTTCAGCTTCGTTGGTTTAATACCTAATTTGCTATCTTTGGTAATATCAGTCTTCTTAATCTTCTTCGGCACGAGATGCGTAGTACTCCTTCATCCAATCCTTTTTAATGATTTCGTTGGAAGGTGCATCAGATGCTATATCTCCTCTAGCCCACTTCCAGGGTGCCTCATCATGAGTCATCTGCTCAAGTTCATAAGCATCGCAGGCAAAGTATTCTTCTGCAAGTTTATCCAGAAACTCTCGAACCTCATCAGTTAATTCTAGTTCTGGGTTAGCATCCTCTAAAATAGGTTGCCATCCAAAAGGCTTGTACTTCTGGTACAACACAGGTATCACAGGCCCATGTATCCATGCTTCAAAATCTTCTGGGAACAGATGAGTTTCATAGAGTGCAAGATGCCAAGCTTGAGCATAGTACACAAGTTTTTGCAGCTTTAGATTACTGATAAAAGAGCCTGTTTCATTTGCCAGCCAGATAAAGTAATTTGCTACGTTAAAACATGACAACACTATAATCACCTCTTCAGCCTGCTACACAAGAGCTAGCCTTTATCCCTCTCAATACATCAGTTTACAGAGTTATCGCAAGAAAAGCTATGGAGAATTTTCTGCTCTCTTTAGTTTAATTGTACTACTTTAAGGCTCTCTCAGGGCAATTGTCAAACTATAGATCCTTCCAAGCTTCGTCTTCCTCTGAATCCAGCCAAACTTTGTTCAGTGATGACGCACTCAATTCCAAAAAATCTTTGAGTAATATTTGGGAATTATCAACATCGTTAGCTTGCAAATTCTTGACTCTTGTCAGTGATAATCGCGTTAGCTTTGCTATTAGAGCTAAATCAATACCTTCGCGGAGCATATTGAGTGCAACTTGGGTTAACCGTTGCTGCAAACCTTCCTCCCATGCTTCGCGTAAGATTTGAGGTTGAATTACAGAGTCAGGCATGATTGTCAATTTGTTATGCTCTGTTTTAATCATACCTAGAATATAGTAATTCTCTCCATCAGCAATCAATTTTTATTCATCTCTCATTTTCTGGGATGAAAAGCGCCCAATTAAGTCCAGCATCTTAAATAGCTTAAACCTGACAGCTTTAATCGAGGCAGAAGAGAGCTTTTATGCTTCCAAGGGGCGTTCTAAGATTATTTTGTAATATCCGAAGGCTTCTGATTTAGGGCTGACAGTGAAAGGCATTAAAAGACCAGCAATGGAATTTCTGATTAAATATTTAGGTAAGATATAAGCAAGTATTTTGGCTTTCCAAGACAAAGAAAAAAGTGTTAGGGACAATTTTTGTAATTTTGATAAAGTAGGCTGAATTGCCAAGGAAACATCTTCAATCGCTTGAATTTGAAAGCCAATTGATTGTGCGATCGCATTCCAATCATCAATCTGTGAAAATCCCTGCTGCACAGCCATTGAGACTTCTACAAGTAGACTGGCGGTTTTAAGTAACTCAGTCAGTTGTTCAAGCTGGATTTTACGATAGCCATCGAACACAATTAATTTTCCCCCAGGGCGCAACACCCGAAAAATCTCTGCTAGGGGAATTTCTGCTGGAGATGCATGACATAAACATTCAAAAGCAAAAACAATATCACAGGATTGATCTAAAAAGTTTAATTGATTAAAATTGCCTTCTTGAAAAGATAAGTTAGACAATTTATCGGCTTTTTTATTTGCTATTTTAATATGCGACGGAGTTAAATCAATTCCGGTGAAGCTGACTTCTGGATACTGCTCGGCTAAAAAACAGCTATTAAATCCTTTGCCACATCCTAATTCTAAAACAGTCTTGGCATCAAGTTTACTAATTTGTTCGGCAACTACTCGCGGTTGAGCATAATAACCATCTGGATCAAATACACCATCAAAGTTCAACGCCATATGGATAGCATCTTGTCCAGAGTGATAGATTTGATAACCCCACTCGCTTTGGGTGTAGTAAGAGATGGTAAAATCTGCATCGAATTCTTTTAAGATGGATTCGCAACCAAACAGCCAGTCAATTTTGGCGATCGCATCGGCTAATGTTAGTTGACTAGCCAGCGTAGCATAGTCAGGTTCGTCTCCCCAAGTCAGTAATTTAATAATAATATTTTTGAATGATTTATTCGCTGCCATAAGTGCTGTCAGAAATATGATGAAATTACTATAGCAGTCTGCTCTCAAAAATCTGGTTTATAAAAATCAGCAGGTAGTCATACCAATTTAATATAAAGATGCATAAATAGAATTTAACCAGAAATCCAGTTCCCCTCCTCGCTTGCACCGGAGGGGTTAGGGGTGGGGTCGAAATAATATGCAGCCTCACAAATCAGCAGGTAGTCATACCGTTGATATATTGCCTATACAGGCTAATTGAGTGAATTTTTATCAATAAATGAGATGAATAAGACTTTATAGCAGCTAGAGTACCTACAAATCTCATGAAAGAATCTTTCGCCAAAACGGGAAAACTAAGTTTATCCCCTCTTGGGGGAATTTCCATGTAAGTCCCGAATAGGAAAATGCTGAAAAAATCTCTGCTTAACTTCTTGATTTTGCCCTTTTCTCTGGTTCCCTGGCTGGGGATGGGAATGCTGTTTGATTCCCATGCTGATGCGTTACCAGGGCAAACTACAGAAGAAGTAACTACCTGGATCAAAGCACATCCTACACTTCGCCCTAGACCTGGAGAACGTTTATTTATCCAAAAAAGTGATACAGCAGCCCAGCGATTCACTTTTCAAGCATCGGTGTTACCTCCTGGTAGGGTGAGATTAACCCCAGACAGAGGCCGAATTCGGAGTGAACGCCTAGCCATGTATGATGCCATTAATGGTATGAGTTTCCAGCGTCTCCAGGAATCTCTGCGGGTAATTTATGGGTTAGATATCTATCAAGATTTTAATCGCGCTCAAGTAGTATATGAGTATCCTAACCAGAGTGCGATTAACTCGGCGCGTATGGCTAGAACTCCCATCCGGGAAGCTTTACAGGGAGAATTACGTGTGGGCGATCGCTATGTCTATTGGCTAGAAATTGCCCAACCCCAAGATAGCAAAGCTTTCACAGGTCAGATGACGGTTTTACTCAAAGCTGACCTCGATAAGTTGGAATCTGAATTGCGAAATCGCTAATGGTTGGCGTTTGCTGTGGGTTTGGTTGAACCCAGCCTGCTGCAAGTCGCCCCTATAACCCTCCTAATCCTACAGGAGAGGGGGTTTGCCAAATACCAGAAAATATGCTTTCAGTTGCTAGGGAAATTCTCAGCAAATCTTCCTTCAGCAGAGGCGGCCAATCAACCCCAGCTTTGCGCCCCGCTACAAATATTTGTTGTGCCTTTACACCCAACTGATAAAGGGAAAAGGCTAATTCTCGGTCGAGATTGGGTGCGTCTTTCATAGATTCAAAGACCACTTTCAACGCTAACAAAATCGAGGTGATCTGACCGGGTACTGGTGGTTTTCCTAGCTTCATCCGCATTAACAAAGCATCTGGATATTCATCAGTTGTTAGTGTCTGGGCTACGAGGAGTTTGCGAGCTGTTTCGTAATTCATTTATCCAGCTTATCTTAGTTGATATCACAGCAAGAGTACTTACATACAAATTACTATGAGGATATGATTTTACTAGATATCTTGCTATAGTAACTATTCTTGAGATTTAACCACAGATGCACACAGATATGAGATATAAGGGACTGACAATTAAAAAAATATTCCATTG
Organism: Nodularia sp. LEGE 04288; assembly: GCF_963896525.1. Taxonomy (NCBI): domain Bacteria; kingdom Bacillati; phylum Cyanobacteriota; class Cyanophyceae; order Nostocales; family Nodulariaceae; genus Nodularia; species Nodularia sp. LEGE 04288. The sequence goes on along the minus strand of NZ_CAWQOY010000149.1, from coordinate 68,863 downwards.
CTGAGGTAGGCAGGGGAGCAGGCTTGCCGTGAGCGTAGCCGAATGGGAGCAGGGAGCAGGGGGGATAAAGAACAAATATGGTCTGATGAAATGGGGCAATTTATTTTCTGGAAATCCCTAAGAACCCCACCCCAATCCCCTCCCCGCAAGCGAAGAGGGGGCTATAATGTACTTCATTTAAGCCAGAGGTTTAGTATTTGTGCTGAGACTTCGCCTCAATTTGTCTGACAACTGTCAGGGCTGAGTAACTGACTCCAGCTGTACCTTCTCCGGGATGTGTTGAGTCACCGACTAACCATAAGTGGTTGATGGGTGTGCGATTGGCAAATCCAAAGGGGCCAAAAGTGGGTATTCTTTGACCAATACCGCCAACTATACCGCGATCGCGTCCTGTGTAATGGGCAAAAGTGCGGGGTGTGGCGGCTTCTTGATGAATGATGGTTTCTTGTTTGAGGTAGAAGTATTGAGAAAGACGGGCGATCGCATCTTCTGTATACTTCTGTTTAAGTCCTTGATAATTATCGGTTTCCCACCACGGTGCAGGATCAACAAAGGATGAAGCGATAATTGTCGCTTTCCCATCTGGGGCGCGTCCATCTCCGGGATGACTGACGGAAACAAACAAAGAATTATTTTCCCCAATGGGACCATCGACATCATAGAGGAATTGTAAGTGCGGCGGACAATCTGGGGGAATGGCGCTGATATCTACACCTAAATAGACCACAAATGCACCCGACGCTTGGGGTAATTTTTCCACACGATTTTTATAACCAGAGGGTGTTTTTTCTCCCAATAGTTGCACTAAATTCTGTACGGTGACATTAGCAACTACATGGTCTACAAGTTCTGTGCAGATTTCGCCTGTTTGCTGATTTCTGATGACTACAGCCGTAGCTTGATTATTTTCCACCTGGATTTGTTCTACAGTGTGGCGCATTAATAACTTAGCACCATCTCTTTCTAAGGATGCAACTAGGCGATCGCTTAGTACCTGCATACTACCTTGGAGATGAAATAAACCTTGGGGTAATTGGGAGACACTCAACGCCGTAGCTGCATAAAGTAAAGCAGTCTCCTCAGTATCCACCTGAGAATATAGCTTTAATTGCAAATCCAAAAACGTTCTCAAACGATGGTCTTTAGCCAGTCCGTAAAACCTTAAAGCATCGCCCACAGTAAATAAAGTATAGGGTACGGTAATTAATGTACTAGGGCGTACCGCTTGAGTTAACTGCCATAAATCCCACAAACTGCGGGGAGGTAAAACCGGATCACGTCCTTGGAATTGCCAACTAGCTTCAAATAACACCGCCATCATCTGCCAAAAAGCTTCACTCCCAGGAAATTGTTTTTGGCGTTCCTCTCGCCATTTCTGGGGGTCACGCCAGACATTAATCGGTGTACTTTCCCCAGGTAGATACACAGCACAAGCCGGGTCACAAGGTGTCGCTGCTGGTAAATCTATCCCCAATTCTGAGAAAATCCGGTGATGGATTCCCCCTGGTTCTAATCCTGCTACCTGAGTCGCCCCCACATCAAAGGTAAATCCCCGACGTTGAAATGTGGAAGCACAACCCCCCGGAACCAGAGCTTGGTCTAAGACTAAAACGCTGTAACCCCGATGGGCTAATAAAGCCGCCGCCGTCAGTCCGCCTATCCCCGCACCAATGACAGCAACACGGGATTTAGTTTTATGAGTAGAAATATTAGACATTGCTGATTAACTTTAAAATTCTTAATATTACTACTCATAATTTTACCTTAGACTTTTGGACTAATTAACTTGTTGCCAAAGATAAGCCGTTTCTGTACCTTGGGAATTAGGCTGGTGCAAGTAATAACTCAGCCATGTTAGGGGACTCAAAATTTTACACAACACTCGCCGCTGGCGATGGGACAAATGGGAGAACGCCACATCATGACCCAAAACTGTCAGGGGATTGATAAATGTGGCAAACTTCGCACAGGGTAAATCGATTAAAGTCTTCAGTTCAGCCAAAGTATAACCACGCCGGACATGACCCCATTCCGCCATAACTTCGGACTCACTAGGACAGATAGATTGCATAAATTTGTAATAAGGAAATTGCCAATTTTCATTGGGAGTACTAATTAACAAAAACCCACCTGGTTGTAAGACTCGCAAAGCTTCAGATACTGCTTTTTGGTCATCTGGAATATGTTCTAATAAATCGAACATGGTCACAGCATCGAAGGATTGATTTTCAAAGGGTAAATTAGTCGCATCTCCACAAACAAACTTTACCTTTTTTTGTTGGTTGCAGGGAGCTTGAGCATATTGGGAATTTAAATCTATATTGGTAATTTGCGACTGTGGATATAACAAAGCTGTTAAGCCACTTTGACCACCGCCTACTTCTAAAATTTGTGGCAATTCTTGATCTGGTGCAATGTTATGAATAGCACGCATCTTTTCGCGGTAAAAGAATCCTTGAGTGAGTGGTTCTGGGAAAGGATTAGAGGATAAAAAATCTTTTAGGTTTGTTTTATACATCTATTTACAGGAGTTATTTGGTTGATGGGAACAAAAATAATCGTTTTTTTAAGCTATTCCAAAAAACTATTGGTAAAGCTGATAGTAGCTTCTTCAGGGACATATTTTGGGGTTGAAATGCTGCTGTAGATTTTTCATTTTCTTGGATATACCATTCAGCTACTTTCACTTCTTGTAAATATTTTTCAACGACTTCTAAATATTTTTGGGGATGGACTACAGAAACCAGGGAGTTACTACTAACTGTAAATTCTTTTTTAAGTAAATCATATTGGGGTAAGTCCAAGGATTTTTGATCTGCAAAAATCATCATGTTTTGAGCATACCAAACTTCTACTTTTTGATTATTCCAAATTCTTTTTCTAATGCAGTCTATGGGAACATAGTCTCTTTGTTGAAAGTAGCTTACCCAGTAATCTTGCCATTGTTCATTAATATGTTCTACTCCTCCTTGAAAAGGTATAGCGGCAGAAAACAGGACTACTGAACCCAGATTGGTTAGAGATTCTACAAATTTTTCGCCATCCTCTTGGGGCAGATGTTCTGCAACTTCCAATGAGACGACTAAATCAAATTTTCTATCAATAACAAATTGATTTTTTAGGTCAAAGGCTACGAATTTATCAGAGGGAATTTCTAGCTGTTTTTGGTCTATGTAATCACCATCAACACCCAAGATATCTGTTATATTATGCTGTTGAAATTTTGATAGCCATGTGCCAAGACCGCAACCAATATCAATGACTGACTGCGGTTGAATTAATTCAATCACTATGGGAACAATTTCTGCGGCTGACTGTTTAGCTCCTTCTTGAACCAGTCGATAAAACTTTTCTGTATAAGCTGACATCGGGTAATTACTCCTAATCTGACTGAATGTATAAGTTTATGGTAATTTAGTTATCTGGAGATTATTTGTATTTTGCAAATACCATTTAATCCCGGCAAGATAACCCCAAATTCCCATGAAAAATGTAGTTTCTTCAGATTTCAGAATACGCATGAATTCTTTAGGCGATCGCTTAGTATAATACCAGGGTAATGCTATCAACAGACGACGTAATTCACCCCCATGACCATAGTTAGCAAACTGGATTAACAAAGCTACCACATGACCCTGCATATATTGATACATCTGTTGTCCTAATTTGTGCAAATCACCCCGATGATAATGATGAACAACAGCGGTCGGTTCGTAGCAACAAAGCCATCCTTTTGCTAATAGTCGATACCATAATTCGGAATCTTCACTACATCCAGAAGCACCTGCGCCTAAGCGTTCGTCAAAATTACCAACTAACTCAAATGCTTGTCGTCGAATTGCCATATTAGCACCGGCTCCGATTCTCCATACAGGAACGCCCCGCGACTTCATGTCTTCAAAGAATTGGGTATCAAAGGTTTTAGCTCGGTATCCTTGACCAAATCCGCCAAAATCCTTTTCAAACATCAATTGAGCTTCTGTTTTCAGTTCTGCTGGTAAGACTAAACCGGTCACTACCATCACTTCGGGAGAATCAAACTTTTGCTGTAATCGATAAATCCAGTCGGGATTAACCACTACATCGTCATCAGTAAAAGCCACAATGTCCCCAGTACAGTGGCGAATCCCTGTATTACGTGCGATACTCAGTCCCGCTTGTGGTTCTAGAATGTACTGGATATCAGGCATTTGGGCTACTAGCTGCTGTGTAGCTTCAGAATTGGGCGCATTATCAACAACAATAATTTGCTGCGGAGGTGGAGATAAATTTTGTAGCGATCGCAAGCATCTAGCTAACTCCTCTGGTCGATTGCGCGTACAAACTACGATGGACACTGTAGTCTGATCAGATGGAGAATCAGCATCTAGGAGTTGCTGTAAGGGTTGCGCCAATGCCATGAGGGCTTGAAAATCCACAGGCGAATCACGTGCAGGATTGGGGGACACCACTGGTAAAGGTGGTTTGAAACCATGAGCAAAAAGGCGATCGCCTACAGCCGGTGCGATCGCTTGGATAGCCAAATCTGCTAACTGTTGGGCAGACATCGGTAACTGTGCTGAGATAATTTCCTCATCCCCCAGAGGGATACTCTGCCACCAAAACACTGCATAGATAGCTTGATAATCTGGTTCAGCCTCCAGAGAAGGAACACCCAAACTTAAATCAATGTGCAGAACCTTCCAAGGCATAAAGTTACTCACGAAAATTGCCTCCGAATTTGCTCAATACGTTGCAACGAACGGGGATATTCTCCGAAAAATCCCACAATTCCACCCCATAATTCCGCTAAAATCATAGTTGGCGGTAAAACATGACGACCCTGTAAACTATTTTTTAACTGCTTTAATTGGTCTTTGAACCACCACTGAATCAGCCGACGCAGTTGGGAACGTTGGGCAGGATCATTTTGGTAAGATTTAATCACAAAACTCGCGAATCCTAAACCCCATGTCCAATATTGGCGGCGCAGTTTTTCATATTCCCGGCGGTGTTCGTGAAACACCAAATATTCAGGTTCATAAACCAGGGAATAACCAGCTCGAATCACCCGATAAAAAATATCTAAATCTCCACCACCAGGTAAAGGCGCGCCAGTATCTAAAGCTTCATCAAAGCCACCTAATTTTAATAAAACATCACGGCGAAAGGTCATATTACATCCTGCACCAAAAATGCCCGCACCACAGGGATGCAAAGGATTACCCGGTAATATTTGTCCATAGCGAATTTTTTGGAACCCGCGACGAAAACCACCTCTTTTCTCAAACAAAATTTGCGCTGATGTGGCTAACTCATAAGGCAGTACCAGCCCTGTAAAAGCAGCCGCATCAGGATTTTCACTCCATGCGGTCATTAAACCTTTGAGCCATGTTCCATCTACTACGACATCATCATCCAGAAATGCCAATAGTTCCCCCGTTGCGGAATGCAATGCACAATTGCGGGCAAAGTCCAGACCTGGTTTTGGTTCCCGCACATAGCGGACGCGGGGTAATGAAGCTACCAGTTCTTTGGTGCGTTCATCCACAGAGGCATTATCCACAACCAAAATTTCCACTGGGGAAACAGGTAACTGTATATTTAATAAGGATTTTAAACACCGAGCTAAATTTTCTGGACGGTCTTTGGTACAAATTGCGATTGTTAATGAAGGAAAAGAAATTTGCTCATTCGCAACTATTAATTCTTCCCGGATACTTTCTTGAAGGATTTTCAATCCCACCTCCTGGGCAATTAGTTGAGCTAAATCTTCTGGTTTAATTATGCTATTGGCTGGTAATTCTTGCATGAGAAAACCAATCGGCCGACCTTGGCGGCGTAAAATTAGCCCCAGACCTGTATCACTTGCCAAAAGTGAAATAGTGGGCAGAGGCTCGGTGACTTCGATATCAGCGATACGATAGGACATATAATTTTAATTAGTTTTTTCAATGGGAAAGTTGCGATATTGTCTCTGATAAAGCTGGGCAAATAATCCGTTATTTTGCAATAAATCAGCAAAGTTACCTTGTTCCTGCACCCGTCCTTCATTCATCACCAGAATTTGATCAGCTTGTTCAATGGTGGATAGGCGATGAGCAATCACAATCACTGTCCGATCTTGACTCAGGGTGTTGAGGGCTTCTTGGATTAAGTGTTCAGAAATACTATCGAGAGAATTTGTCGCTTCATCTAAAATTAAAATTTCAGGATTGCGGACAATCGCACGGGCTAAGGCTATGCGTTGTCTTTGTCCTCCAGAAAGACGAATTCCGCGATCGCCTACTTTAGTTTCATAGCCAAAGGGTAATTGCTGAATAAATTCATGAGCATGAGCCAGCTTGGCTGCGGCGATAATTTCATTCTCTGTAGCATCTAAACGACCATAGGCAATATTGTCTAAAATGCTGGTACTAAAGACATAAACATCCTGGCTAACAATGGCAATTTGATCACGCCAGTCATTTAAATTCACTGCTTTTAAAGGATGATTATCTACATAGATTTCTCCTGATGTCACGTCATAAAAACGGCAGATTAAGCCAATCAATGTAGATTTACCAGCCCCTGAAGGACCGACTATGGCAGTGGTTTTACCCTTGGGAATGCAAATCGAAACATCTTTGATGGCTGGGCTTTCTCCAGGATGGTAGCAAAAGCTCGCTGATTCAAAATATATACCTTGCTTGAGACTTTTGTAGGAAATATCACCAGAACGAATATAAGGTTTATCTGATTGCTCTAAAAGGTTCATTACTGCATCAACACCACTGGCTAAAGAATTTAAACTTACCCGCGCACTATCTAACTTTTGGACACGCGGCTGTAGACGATAAAGAATAAACAGAAAAGTTAATAAATTAGGTAATGAATTTCGGTCTTGCAGCAAGGCGATTACGAGAATACAGAGTAATATTACCGCCGAAAGAACTTCGGAGATAGGGCTGACAGTATTAGATAAAACATCGACTTTAAAAAAAGTTTTAACTACATTTTTTGAGGCTATGTCAAAACGTTTTTGCTCATAGGATTCTCGGCCAAATTCTCTAATTACTTTCATACCTGCATACCCTTCTAACATTCTGGTCGCCAGATAGGAGTTAGCCTGGACTGCTTGTTCTCCCAAACTTTTTACTTGGCGCGTCACTACCCTGATAATCAAGGAAATCAGGATGATTAATATGGACACGAATAGAGTCATCCGCCAAGAAATCAGCAGCAAAAGTATTGCATAAACTAAAATCATGCAGCTACTAATAATTAAGCTGACTAATGTCGATAAAGCCTGGCTAGTTCGCCATGTTTCTGAAGTTAAGATATTAATTAAGCTGCCGGATTCATTAGCTTCTAAAAAACTATAGCTAACAGTTAGGAGTTGGCTATAAATTCTTGAGCGTAACTGATGGCCAATACGCGAATTAAACCAAGCAAATAAAATCTCATTGGTATAAGCTATACAACTTTTTAAGAAAATACTACCTAAAATACAAAGAGCAATAATTAGAAAGCGGTTATTTGGGGGAATATTGCTGAATATATTATTAAAAGTATCTACTACAAAGCTATTACTAGCATTTGCAGAGTCTGTTTCCATAACGCTTTGCAGTAGCGGAATAAATAGACCAATTCCCAAACCTTCAAATAAAGATGAGATGATCCCCAAAATAATAATTGAAGGAATTGACCAGGGATAAATGTTGAAAAGTGGTAATAACCGTTTAACTAAATTTGTTTCATTCATGGATGTGCTTGAATGTTTAGACAAGTGATTTTCATTTATAACTGGAAAAATAGTAATTCAATTCTGAATGTTTGATTTAAACATCACTCCTGACATTATTATTAGGTATCAGTGATTGATACTTATTAGAAATAATATATCCCTTAATCTTTCTTTTAAAAACAAACCATGATTTGTAGTTTGGCCAAATTAAAGAAGTTAGGGGTTTAGCTATCAGCTTTAAAATGCTCAGTAACAATCCTTTATAATTATAAAGAAATTGGGGTTTGACTTTTATCCCTTTACAAGACCAGATAATGGCATTCCAATGCTGATCAGAAAAATTACATCTATTCGCTAAATAGGCATAGAAATTAGTCCAGGAATCTTTATAACTTGTGGTAGGTATTTCTGGATTTCTACACTGGAAATTGACCAGTGCTAAGTGGCGAGATTTTTCCATTGCGTGAGAGTTACAAGACATACTACCAATTACCTGGCGATAGCCAATTAGTAACTCTGGCACAACTCGAAATTCATATTTCTCGGCAATGCGTAGATACAGATCGAAATCTTCACAGCCTTGAGCATTTTGTTCTCTAAATTGCGTATTGTAACCACCAATGTTTTCTAAACATTCACGACGGATGAGAGTAGCACTTGCATGACCGATAAAATTTATATTTGCAAATTTGAGACAAACTTTTCCTTCTTCTGTTGCGGCTCTGAGCATATTCATGGGTATGTCATTCTCATCAATGTCAATTGACCATGCATATGCTAATCCTACAGATGGAGCTGCTTTTAGCAAGCATTGTAGTTGCTTTTCAATATTCTGGGGATACCAAATATCATCAGCATCAATTGGTGCAATATATTCACCCTGAGAATGTTCAATAGCTAAATTGCGAGCCGCAGCTACTCCACCATTTGATTGTTTCAAAAGAATGATTCGATGATCTTTTTTAGCAAATGATTCGACAATTTCAGAGGTTTTATCTTGGGAACCATCATCGACCACTATGACTTCTATATTTTTATAGGTTTGGGATAAAATAGAATCTAGTGTCCTACTAATAAATATCTCTGCATTATAGGCGGCTATAATTACTGAAACTAATGGCAGATTAGTTTGACTTGGATTGGTTATTTTTCTATTCATAAATTGATTTTAAAAGGGGATATATTCCAGTTTTAGGAAGATAATGAACTCATCTTATGACTATGAAAACAAATGAGGGATATCGATGCTTTTATGTCAATCTTATTTCGAGTCATTAGCATGAATAACTAAAATGACGGGGGCAATTCCTCCCAGCCCTGACTCGCGCAGAGTTTCGCACAGAAGGATTGGTATAAGTCAGAGTTCTTGAGTCAAAAAGTTAGTAAGTATGTAAATTCTTGTCTGATAATTTTCGTATAATATCATATTATAGTAATGAATTTAACTAAGTAATCAGGTTTTTTTCCAAAAAAATTATACAGAAAATATGCTATCCAGTCTATGTAATATAAGGTTTGGTAAAATATTCGTGCAAATATCAAATATATTGTCAAAAAAATTAAATAAATTAATGACTGTCTTTTTTATTACTAAACAACTCTCAGTTGTTGTAGTTAACAAGATCAAGGTGCTGACTTAAATTCGTAGATAAGATAAAAGAGTAAAAAACTTTTCACTCCCCCACTACCCATGACCTCAACTCTGCTAAAATTCCCTCGGATAAATGCCCCAACGCTGCATCAATTGCCCAATGGCTTGACCATAGTTGCAGAGCAAATGCCAGTGGAAGCGGTGAATCTCAGTTTGTGGATCAAAGTTGGCTCGGCGGTAGAATCTGATGCGATTAATGGCATGGCTCATTTTTTAGAGCATATGATTTTCAAAGGAACCGAACGATTAGCCAGCGGTGAGTTTGAACGTCAAATTGAAGAGCGGGGTGCTGTGACTAATGCCGCCACGAGCCAAGACTATACTCATTACTATATAACCACAGCTCCCCAGGATTTTGCCGAGCTAGCCCCACTGCAAATAGATGTAGTCTGTAATGCTAGTATTCCTGATGATGCCTTTGAACGGGAACGTTTGGTGGTTTTGGAAGAAATTCGCCGTTCTGAGGATAACCCCCGGCGCAGGACGTTTAGAAGGTCAATGGAGACGGCTTTTGAACAGTTACCTTATCGCCGTCCAGTGTTGGGGCCAGAAGCGGTAATTTCTCAACTCCAAGCCCAGCAAATGCGCGATTTTCATCGTACTTGGTATCAACCCCAGTCAATTACGGCTGTCGCTGTGGGTAATTTGCCTGTGGAAGAATTAATTGCTACTGTGGCTGAGGGATTTAGCAACAGTCAAGAGTTAACAGTTAACAGTCAACAGTTAGGGGTTAATCCTGAACCTGCGTTTACAGAAATTGTGCGGCGGGAATTTATCGATGACAGTCTTCAGCAAGCGCGTTTAGTTATGGTTTGGCGGGTTCCAGGATTGGGACAACTAAATGATATTTATGGTTTGGATGTTTTAGCTGGAATTTTGGGACACGGACGGACTTCCCGATTTGTCCGGGATTTGCGGGAAGAACGGGGGCTGGTGACTTCTATTGGTGTGAGTAATATGACCAATCAGTTACAAGGGACGTTTTATATTTCTGCTAAATGTGCGGTGGAAAATTTACAGGCTGTTGAGGAGGCGATCGCTCAACATATCCGTATACTACATACAGAGTTGGTTTCAGAAACAGAAATTGCTCGTGTGCGGCGAAAGGTAGCCAATAGATATATATTCGGTAACGAAACACCAAGCGATCGCGCTGGTTTATACGGTTACTATCAATCTATGGTAGGAGATTTAGAACCAGCCTTTAACTACCCAGCCCATATTCAATCCCAAGATGCAACTGACTTAATGCAAGCAGCAAAACAGTATCTTTCCCCAGATGCTTATGGTGTAGTTGTGTTGAAACCCTAAATCAGGGAGTAGGGAGTGGGGAGTGGGGCATGAGAAAATACAGAAAAATCCTCATCCCTATTTCCCAATTTAAATATGTGGACTGAAATTGATACTCATATAAGCCAAGTAACTGGCGAAAAATTTCAAACTCAGCACAAGCGCAGTGTGAGTGGTGGCTGTATTAATCAAGGTTATGCTCTTTCTGATGGTAACTTGACTTACTTTGTCAAGCTCAATCAAGCCTCTCAAGTTGCTATGTTTGAAGCTGAAGCGCTGGGTTTAAAAGAAATGCTGGCTACAAATAGCATTCGTGTTCCCAAACCAATTTGCTGGGGTACGGCTGGAAACTCTAGCTATATAGTCTTGGAATGGCTAGAAATGGGAGGGGGTAATAGCAAATTTTCCCAAGAAATGGGACGTAAGTTAGCACAGATGCACAAAGCTACTAATAGCCAAGGTTTTGGATGGAAAATTAATAATACTATTGGTTCCACACCCCAAATTAACACCTGGACAGCAGACTGGGCAGAATTTTATACTCAACATCGCTTGAGTTATCAATTTCAGTTAGCTAGACGACGGGGTGGGAGTTTTCCCAAACAAGAGCAATTACTTGCAGCTATTCCGGAACTATTGGCAAATCATCAAGTGCAACCATCTTTAGTACATGGTGATTTATGGGGTGGAAATGCTGGGTGTACTGTGTCCGGTGAACCTGTAATATTTGATCCAGCAACTTATTTTGGTGATAGAGAAGTTGATATTGCTATGACAGAATTATTTGGTGAGTTCCCGGCTGGATTTTACCAAGGTTATCACGAAGTTTTTCCTTTAGATGCAGGTTATGAGCAGAGAAAAACCCTGTATAACCTGTATCATATTCTCAATCACTTCAATTTATTTGGCGGTGGTTATGCTTCTCAAGCCAACCGCATGATTGAGCAGATTTTAAGGTAATTAGAGGGCGGGTAAGATACCCACCCCACAAAATTTAACTCATGGTTTCGATATCGTATAAGTGGCATAGGGTGAGCAGTTTTTGTTTTAGGCGATCGCGCACATTTTCTGGCATAATCACTACACAGTCTGGCGCATACTGCATCACTTCACGGTTAAACCAAAAGGTACTGGATACACGCCTAATAACTCGCCGCACTTTGGGTTTATCTGGTAGCCATTCATTAACATTGTCTTCTAGTTTCGCTTTATAGCCAAAAGCCAAGCCACCAAATATGTGCATTTCCACCTCTACTTCATCTAAGTGAGAACGCCACTCCCCAGGAATAGAAATCACCGCCGCATCTGTAATTCTATCTAAACGCAAACACCAGTTGTGAATGAGTTCGGGGATATCAAAGTTTCCTTCTGTCTCTTCACACCAACAATCAAGATATTGCCGCTTTTCGTGGGGTGCAACCTGAGCATAACGGACGGTAAAATTAAATATACGCCCGGCTGGATCTTGATAGGAAAGCTGAAATGGGTGCTGTCGCTGGATGTAGTTATCTATTTGTAAGCGCCAAGGTGGGGGGAGATTTTCTAGGAAACTTTCGATTTCATTTCGCAGTGGGATTGATAGTTCGCTACGTTCGAGAAGCAAGTTGGCAATAATTTGGGCTTGTTCAACTTGTCCAATGTCGGTTAATGCACCAATACATCGGTGTAATGCTCTAATGCGGGCTTCTGTCCAATCATTATTATTACCGATAAGTAGCTGACGTTGAGCGATCGCTTCTACCAGTTTCGAGATATTCGGGCGATCGCCCCACATCATACCAAATTGTAGTGCGATCGCTTCTAGTTCCGCCTTATCGCGTTCTGAAATAGAGAGAGTTATTGACTGACCTTTCCGACTCATATTTATACGGACACTTTACATGGATATATCTTGCCAATCTTTATTTTGCATGGCAATATAAGAAGTAACAACCAGTTACGGACACTATTTAAGTGTATGTCCGAAGAATACAAAATTACTCTCAAGCCTGTTTATTCTCAAACCGTCCCCACACCTGACGGAGTGAAATTACCTGAAAATTGGTCGCTTTCATGGCATCAATTAGCTACTTTAGAAGCACTACGAGATCCAAATATTGAAGTAGTATTCAACACAGCTATGACAGGCGATGGAAAAAGCTTGGCTGCATATTTAGAAGTTCTGCAAGGTGAATTTTCCGCCATTGGACTTTATCCAACTAATGAACTCGCCCGTGACCAAGAAACGCAAATTAGAGGATATATTGAACAATTCCAGCCAGAAGATGAGCCGCGTGTAGTTAGACTAAGCGGGGCTGATTTAGAAAATTACGCCGAAAATGAAGGATTGAAAAAAGGGGCAGCTATTTCTACCCTCACTAGCCAAAGAGAGGTATTACTCACCAATCCTGATATTTTTCACTACTTGCATCGGGGGGCTTATATAATTCATGGCGATAGTCCAGATAAATTATGGGGTAGAATTGATAAAGATTTTGACTTATTTATTTTCGATGAATTTCACGTTTTTTCTGCTCCCCAAATTGCCAGTGTAATTAACACAATGTTGTTAATTCGTTGTACAAATCGCCGCAAAAAATTCCTGTTTCTCTCAGCCACACCAGATCCAAATTTAATTGTTAGATTAGAACAGGCTGGATTTCGTTGTCAAGTTATTAATCCTATTGCTCAAAATAAATATCAATTTCCCGAAACAGAAGAACAAGGACAGCAACTGCAAACACAGGGCTGGCGGCAGGTAGCGCGAACAATTTCGTTAAATTTTATTCCTTTAGAACCTGCTTTTAAAGCTTCGGAAACTTGGTTAAAAGAAAACAGTGATTTAATTTTGGCTCAATTTCAAAATTTTCCAGGTAGTAAAGGAGCTATTATTCTCAATTCAATTGCAGCAGTCAAACGTCTAACAGTATTTTTTCAAGAAATATTTAATCCTTATAAATTAACAGTAGGAGAAAATACCGGACTTTCTGGCAAAGCAATTAAAGAGCAAAGTTTGATGGCTGATTTAGTTATTGGTACTAGCACAATTGATGTGGGTGTTGACTTTAAAATCAATTTTCTGATTTTTGAGTCATCAGATGCAGGTAACTTTATTCAACGTTTGGGGCGATTAGGCAGACATGAAGGCTATGAGAAAAATGGTGAAATAATTAAGTTTGAAAACTTTACAGCTTTTGCCCTTGTACCTAACTTTTTAGTTGAACGTTTATTTCAGGTAGATTCACCACCCTTAGAGGTAAATAGTATTTACGAGCGTCCATGTTTTCACAATACAATTAGTGAAAATTATCGACAAATCAATGATTTTCGCGGTTATTATCGCCGTTGGGGTGCTGTACAATCATTTTGGCTGTATTATCAATTGAGCGATCGCACAATTAAACAACAGTATGCCCAAAGCCGAGAACAGTTTCAAAAAGCCTGTGAGGAAGTCTTTGGAAGCAAGCTGAAGTCCATAGCCGGACGTGTTTCAGGATGGGCGAAAGACTGGAAAGCACTGTCAGGTAAACCAGGAAATCCCATAGCTGACGATGCGGCTAGTTTTCGCGGTTCCAGTCCTTTGCAATGTGGTTTATACGATTTAACCGAAGAAAACGAAGCGGACAGGTTTAAAACCTACGATTTACCAGGTATTTTGGGAAATTTAGAAATTGAAATGTGGACAGAGGCGGGATTTGTACGGACACTTAAAGAAACCGCACAACGCACAAGACAACCCATAGCCAAAGGTAGATTTGCTCATTGTCTAGCATTTATGAAGTTGCGTTCCTACCGAGAGGAACGGCTGAACTGGAAATTTACCTATCCTGGGGACTTACAGCCAATAGCCGACGCTTGGAAAGTTCAGGTTTTAACTGGTGTGGAAATTTGGCAACCTGACAATCAATGGATTGGTGCAATTAACAAACGATTGAAGAAAGAAGGTTTGGTTTGTTATGTGATTCGCCGTCCTGTATCTGAGGTGCGGATGCGGTTACGGCTACCGATGCACTTTCAGATTTATCCCATTAGTGATCAGTATAGCTTTCATGATGTTAGTGCGCCGTATGCGATCGCCTTTGGTCACTCTGCACTGCTGCTAGATACACTCGCTTATACGTTCAAAAGCGCAGGAGATGAGATATGGGTTGTTTGAAAATTTTGTGGGAGGGTTTTAGACCGCAAATAGTAGGTCATATTTCAATCCCTAGTAGGTATTATTACTCAGTATTTAGAGTGTATGGCTTACCCTCCCATTCATACTATACCAGAGTAGGGAGAGAAGTATAAATACTCAATAAGACTTTTTAACTGGTCATGACTAACTAGTTGCTTTATCATGTGAGTATTCCTCGCAAGATAACACACTATGGTCAGCCAAAACACCGAATCGAATCAAATCACTCTGGTAGTTAACGTCAGCATATCGCTATCTATCCGTTCACACAGTGATGTGAATGCACCAACACAGGACAATTCCATACTCGATATCGACACGTTGGAAAGAATATGTACAAAAATTGACTACATAGAGAAGCAATGTAAAAATCTTGAGGCTCAAACTCAGGAGAATACAGAGTCAATAGATACATTGATATGGAGAACTCGTAATTGTGAGCATCTTTCGGATAAATACCAGGAGTTAGAAAATTTTCCAAATCCTTATTCTCTAGATGGAGATGCCTACTGTAATTCTTAAAAACAGTTTACTAACCAGAAAATGTCTGTGATCAATCTATTCACAAAACTGGAGAATGAGCAAATGCAAAGTCATAAACCCACAATTGCAGAACTTCAAGACTTAGCCTTACAACTTCCTGAGAAAATACCTTATTTAAAAATGCTAGTCCTGTTTGGTTCTAGAGCTACTGGTAACACACACGTAAATAGTGACTGGGATTTTGCTGTTTTCTGTGATGAAGAACAGCGTCAGGCTGAAATCAAAGATAATATCGGGCGGTTATTTGAATTACCTATGCTGATTGGCGAGGTATTAAACATCAATGCTGATCATATTGATATTGTAGAACTTAATCATTGCTCTGAATTAATAGCACATTTTGTTGCTCGTGATGGTCAAGTTTTGTATGAGAATGAGGTGAAAGGATTTGAGAAATTTAAACAAAAAGTATTACTGAGTAATTCAGACATAAAAAAAATTGAACATACCAAACGCAAAAATATTGAACAGTTTCTAGCAAGATGGGGTGTATGAAAAATATAGATACTGTAATTATTACAACTCGATTAGAGTTTATTGTTCGTTATCTTGAGAATTTGAAAAGATTCGAGGCGATTAGTTGGGATGATTATGTAAATAGCTTTGATACTCAACTAATTATTGAAAGACTTCTACAATTAATGACTCAAGCGGCGATAGATATCAATGACCATATATTGTCAAAGCTAAATCCTGGAAAATCGCCAACTAACTTTAAGGCTTTTATTGAACTTGGTAAATATGCTGTCATTTCAACTGAATTAGCAGCACAATTAGCACCATCAGCAGGATTAAGGAATCGGCTAGTTCATGAATATGACGATATAGATCCAAAAGAAGTTTTTAAATCAATTAGTTTCGCATTAAGACAATATCCGCTTTACGTGCGAGAAATAAATACTTATTTAATTTCATTGGATGTAGATAATGATTAAAAAAACAAAACCCAGCGAAGAAAATCAACAACTGTCTTTGTTTCAAAATCAGAATGAAGAATTAGAAGACGATTTCTTAAATCAAGACTTTGGCTTTGATGGTGACTCTTCAGACCGTACTATTGAAACTGAAGGCGAATTACTCACACTCAAGTTATTGCGAGAAGCAATTCAGTCTCAAAATCCTGATGATCAAGTAATGGCAGATTTTGCCGAGTATGTTTTACCAAACTTGCTCAAGATAGCCATTGGTGTCACGGCTAAAGGAGGTAAATTTTTTGATGAAATCGACCAACAGCGAGAAGCAGAAGGTAAAACCAAAGTTAGGCGAGATAATGCGGCTGACCAATCGCTAAATACTCACTTACTCAATGGGTTATTTCCCGCTAATTTAATCGAAAAGCGTTTAGAAAAACTCAATACCACAGTGCGGCGAGTGGTGAAAGAACGAGAACGTCGTTTAGTAATTGCTGGGTTTATTTTACATGATTTTGAAAAGTTTCCTGATGCGCCAGAAGACTGTCGCAAGTTACCGTTAACTGAACATCGGCAAATTATTGATCAAAAAGTTCGCCAGTTAGGACTTGATAAGTTTATCAACCCAGATAATTCAGAAGCTTATCGAGAGTATTTAGATGATTTATTGTGCATGGCTTATAATGCTCAACGACGCTGGGATACTAACTGGAATTTTTCGGAATTTGGCTTAAATCCAGTTCTCAAAGACCGCACCCTTCGCAGTCTGTCTGATTTAACTTGTTTAGCTGATTCCCTCGCCTCAATTGTTAAACATCCCCAAGATGCAGAAAATACCAGACTCCAAGAAATTATCCATAATCTGAGTGATGGACAGTTGAAATTTACCTATCACAGCATTGCTGAGAACCGGGGTGTTTTAACTAATGTGGTGAATAATGCTTTAATTAAAGCTCATACTAGTCTTAACACTGATGAAAATATCTATTATGAACCTTTGTTATATCTGCCAACAGGTGTAATTTATTTAGCTTTGCGTAATGCGCCACCTATTGCACAAGCAGACTTATCAGACCGTGTAGTTGATAGTATTAAATCACTTTGTTCAGGTCAATTGACGCTCAGACAAACAGGGTTTGGTAGAGATGGTAAAGGTATGAAATATGCCGAATATTACAATTTATTTTTTAATGATTTAGGTTTAATGCGTGTAGCTCTAGATGCTACATTACGTATATTGAATCCAAATAAACGTTCTGTTGCTCAAAGTCGCAGTGAAAATCTGATTAAATTTCAGCAAAAGAATGTTTTATCTGTTGATTATGATTTCAACTTTGCAGATGATATCCGCATCGACCAAATAGCCGAATTTGGTGATTTAATTAGTCGGAAGATTTGGGAAGAAACAGTTAATCGCATTGATGCTGCTAGGAAGAAAGATAAAAAACTACCAGCAGTGCCAAATTTAGATTTAATTCACAAAGTTGCAGAGTTTTGGAATTTAGCAGAATATTTACCCCCCATTCGGGAAATTCAACGCATTAATGAAAGTCTCAAAGAAAATAAGTTAAAAGGAAATACTGGCGGAGTACCGTATGAATGGTATTACCTCGCAGCGAAATATCTCGAATTTCATCCTGGGATTGAAAATGTCCGCGACACTTGTCAGCAAGTCATTGATTACTTAGCAACTTTAATTTCTCCAATTATTTCTCAGTATAAATTACCTGATGGCTGGGAAGATTTAAGGCTTTGGGTAAATCGCGTTGTGATGTTACCAAATACAAATCAAGAATTATCAACCGAAACTCAAGTTCAGACATTTTTAGAGGAGTTAAGTAACTATAATGCTGCTAAAAAACCAGGACGAGGACGGCAACTTATTTGCTCAATCTCTCACTCAGCTTACAGTGTGACTGAGCAAATGGAATCAGCAGTTTTATTTACGCCGCAAGTTTATACAAATAAGCAAATGTTAGGAGGTTCTAACGCCAAACGGAATATCTCTAGTATTGCTGGTGTGGAGATGATGCTGAGGCAAATATTGATGAATCAAACTCAAGCAGTTGGGAAACGATTTGAAGATGGTAAATATCGCTATCTCTACTTTTACCCGACTTATTACTTCACACCAGAAACTAATAAGTTTTTGCAAAAAGCTTACAACGGCATTGCTCAAACTCGCTTTGATACCAGCGTCCGCAATCATTTTATCAGTAAGGATTTACAAGCCAATTTAGACAGAGAAAATTACCAAAGTGTAGATAGTTTCTTAATTGACGAACATCTACAGGCTGACAAAGACCGCACATTTAAACTTTCTTATCCTGAAGACCAACCTTTAACATTTTACTTCATGGCATTGCCACCAGGAAGAGACGGAACTGATACAGAATCTTGGGTAATGCCAACTTGGTTAGCGTTTGCTTTCCCGATGATTCTAGATGTAAAAACTGTGGTTTCTGAGTCGCCAATTCCACCTTTTAATGATGGTGCTGAATTTGAGGAAAGTGTTTTTTTAGATAGTGCGCCTCATGCTTTCCGGGCTTTGGTAAAAAGAGATAGATTTCGTCTTGACTACATTCTAGAAGGTTGGCAAGAAAACGGTATTCAATACCCTGCACCGTTAAATGTGCTTACAGCCGCTTATGCTATTCATTTAGATGTGAATGCTAGACAAGGTAAAACTGGTTACGATGCGAACTGGGGGAGATTTACAGAACTAGCTAAGGATTTTGAAACGAGTTCTTTGTATGTGTTTGCTTATCTCAATCGTTGGGTGCGTAACCAAGGAGTAGAAACGGCACGCATTGAGAAAATTAGGCTTTATGTCTATCATTTTTACCCTTGTTTTGACCCTTATGTTAAATATGACACGAATATGGAGCAATTAATTGTGGGAGAAGAATCCAGCCTGAATCATCCTAAAAAATTAGCAGATTTATATCGCAAATTTTACCGAGCAAATAAGCGTTATAATCCCAAGTCTAATGCTGTTTTAAAACCAATCGATATCGCAGCCGAAACTATTCTCAAAGCTGAGTCAAGTGTGTTTCAAGGAGAAACATTAGTGGCAGCTGTAGCTGCGGAAGTCTTCAAACTCATGGATCGCGTTCATTCTTCGACTGCTGAAGGACGTTGGGTGATGAGTAAACGTGAGGAAGAACGACAAGCTGTTTTAGAATTTGCTAAATATTTTGTACAGGAGGTATTTGAGAAATCATTTGCAGGCGATCGCGCCCGTTTAGCAGGTCGTCAACTAAACTTAATTCGAGATACCTGTGAATTTCTTTATCGCCTTGAAGATGACAAAGAAAACGCAGAAAAACTTATAGAAACGGAATAAATCTGTTTTTTCGTACACCAATACAAAATCATTCTTTGGAGACTAATTATGTCATTTCTCAAAACTGTTGAATCCAAATTCTTTCAAGCTGAAATACCCTACAAACCAATGGGTAAATATGTCCATTTTGTGACTGTACGCATCACTGAATCTTATCCTCTCTTTCAAACAGATGGAGAATTAAATAAAGCCAGGGTAAGAGCCGGAGTCAAAGATAAAACCACAATTAGCCGTTTGTCAATGTTTAAACGCAAACAATCTACCCCAGAGCGTTTAGTTGGTCGAGAATTGCTGCGTAATTATGGCTTGATGACTGCGGAAGAATGCGAATATAACGTCAATTTTGCAATGGATAATCCTGATTGCATAATTTACGGTTTCGCTATTGGTGATTCTGGTTCAGAAAAATCTAAGGTTGTAGTAGATACCGCATTTTCAATTACTGCTTTTGATCAATCACACGAAACATTTACTCTTAACGCTCCCTACGAAAATGGTACAATGGCTTCTAAGGGTGAAAATGGTTCTAAACCAGGTGAAGTTACCAGTCGAATTAATCAGCAAGACCATATTAGACCACAGGTTTTCTTCCCTAGTATCGTTACCCTCAAAGACCCCACTGAAGCTAGCTTTCTTTACGTTTTTAATAATATCCTCAGAACTCGCCACTATGGAGCGCAGACTACCCGTACAGGTCGCGTGAGAAATGAGTTGATTGGTGTTGTATTTGCAGATGGAGAAATTACCAGTAATCTCCGTTGGACTCAAGCAATATATGATCAAATGAAAGCGCAAAATGCAATTAATCCTCCTGATCCTTTGGATGAAGATGATGTAATTACTGCTGCTAAAAGTGCAATTGAGGCTTTAATGGCTGATGAGTTTATTGTGCATACTGATTTCATTGGTGATGCTTTTTCACCTCTGTTAAATGAAGTTAAGAAGCTTGTGGGTGACGAAACAGGAATTAAGGCAGTTTTACAAAAAGCTGATGCAGAAGCTAAAAATTATGCCAGTACACATATTAGCAAAAAGAAACCTGCGGCTAAGGCTAAGTAACAGCTATGGCTATAATCTATCGATGTCAATTAGAACTACATGACAGCCTCTATTTTGCTACTCGTGAAATTGGGAGACTCTACGAAACCGAGCCAATAATTCACAATTATGCTCTTTGTTATGCACTGGGTTTAGTTGATAGTGAAATCTACTCTACTACCGTGGCTGAAGAACATTCCTATCGCTACTTTTGCCCTGAACAAGTGCCAAAATATGAGGAGCATTTAACACCACTCAATGCACAGGAAATTTACATTACTCCGGCTCGTTCTATCAAACATTCAGCCATTCTCAACACCTGGAAGTATGCTAACAACAACTACCATGTTGAAATGGAGAAAACGCAGAAGAATATCCCTAGTTTTGGGAGAGCAAAGGAAATTGCACCAGAAAGTCAATTTGAGTTTTTCGTGATTTCTAAAAAACAAATCAAATTACCAAAGTGGATTCGTTTGGGTAAATGGATGAGTAAGGCTGAGGTGACGGTTGCAGAGTTGCCTAAATCTAAAAGTTTTTCAGGTGTATTTACTTGTAAATATCCTTTAAATCCTTTAGATGTGATGTTTACTCATCAAGTTATTAGCTATGATGTGGTAAATATGCCTCCTGTTAGTTTGATTCAAAATGTGCAAATGCGCGGTGAATATTATCAGTTTGAGGGTATTTCAGAATTAAAGCTTCCGGCTAAAATGGAATATCGTTTTCAAGGTTAATCATTTGGCTTCTTGCAAAGGTCTTTTTTAGAAAGTTGAAACTGCGGTTTCAGTTAATAAATCAGTGCTTTTGCAGGAGGCGCATTCACAAGGTTGATGCAAAGGAATGAAGTTCTCTTTATTCTATTTGTGTTGTGAAGATGAACGAACCGCCAAGTCGCCAAGTTCGCCAAGGAAAGAAGAAGAAGTTTTTAGGTTCACGCGGAAGTGTGTCTGCAAGATTTATGATTACTGGTAGATATTTATTTTATTCTTCTATCGCTCTCTATATTCACTGTGAAACACTTTCAACAACAACCAAACGTTTTTTCTAGCGAATATCTGAATAATTTATGGGGAGAAATTCAAGCTTGTCGTTATTTTGCTATCAATAATCTCAACCGCGATTTTGTCGGGACGAAGGGATTTTCTGTAGTGTTCAGGCGATCGCACATTTCCACTGTAGAACAAAAGTTTCCCTATTTCAAATTATACCTCGATTTGGCTCTGCAAGCGGGTTGTAATGCATTTTACCTCAATCCGTTACAACTGAAGGAAGGTTCCCGTGTAGACCCGCACATTGACCGCTCGTTGCGTTCTTACTGCAAAACCGTGGAACCCCCAGCCGTTGTCAGCGTTCTTTATGTGCGCTTACCTGAAAATATGGAAGGGGGAGAATTGGTTCTGAAGTCGCATAAACGCCAACTGGGACAAATTAAGCCCCAAGCAAATACTTTAGTTTACTTTCAAGGTGATTTAACTCACTCCGTCAATGCTGTGAAAACACCGGGAAATCGCTTGAGTTTGGTTTGTGAACAGTATAGTTTGAGTGCAGCGGAACTCGCAGAAATACCAGAATTTACTGTTGAGTCTAGAATTGCTCAGTCCACAACAAAAAAACGCAAGTAAATTTCCGACTTTTAAATCCTAACCCACTTCCCAATTACGAATTACGAATTACGAATTACGAATTATTGAAAATATGCCTCATAGCTTAGTTCTCAACCTACTTCCGCAATCGTCTATCCCTTCTCAGTTTCTCACAGGGAGACATCTGCACGCACTATTTTTGACCCTTGTTAGTTCCGTAGATCGCACATTAGGCGATCGCCTACATGATTCTACCGCAGATAAAGCCTTCACCCTCTCACCCCTACAAACTAATTTCCCGTCTCAGGGAACTAGGGGAATATCCAAACTCCAACACTCACATCAACAACCCATATCCGCCGGAACCCCTTGTTGGTGGCGCGTTTCTCTCTTAGATGACACACTATTTAGCCAACTTACCCAACTATGGCTGAATCTTAACCCCAATCATCCTTGGCATCTTGGCCCTGCTGACTTGTATATTACCAGCATTCAAGGCACACCCCAATCTACCCAACCCTGGGCAAATGCCTGTAGCTACACTCAATTATACGAGCAAGCCAGCGATCGCGATCGCTCCATTGACTTTATCTTCTCCACACCTACCGCCTTTCGCCAAGGAAAATTTGATACCACCCTCCCCACCAGAGAATGTGTTTTCAATTCCCTGCTTTCCCGGTGGAATAAATATAGTGGAATTGAATTTTCTCAAAATTCCATTGAGTCAATATTTCCCTCTTTTGTCAACATTCGTACAGAAATATTAGCAGACTCCCGCAGCAAATTTATTGGCATTGTCGGAGAAGTTAATTATCGCATTTTAGGTGAGATTGAACCCATACAAATAAAGCAAATTAACACCTTGGCTAACTTTGCCTTATATACAGGTGTAGGAAGAAAAACACCAATGGGTATGGGTATGATACGACGTTCATATCATTGACAATTACGAATTACGAATTACGAATTACGAATTATGAATTACGAATATATCCAAATTGCAGCGTTGAACCAATACGCCTATTGTTCCCATCGCTGCTGGAGGATGTTTTGTGCTGGCGAATTTACCGATAATCAATACACAATTGAAGGTACAGCTTTACATGACCGAGTTCACACCACAGGCGATATTGACAAAGAAGATACTTGGCAAATTCGAGCGATTTATCTGAAATCAGAAAAATATAAACTCATTGGTAAATCTGACTTAATCGAAGTCGTATCAGGTGAATATTATCCAATCGAATACAAACGCGGACGTAAAGGTGAATGGGATAACGACGAATTGCAAGTTTGCGCCCAAGCATTATGTTTAGAAGAAATGACAGGGCAAAATATCAACATCGGATATATCTATTATGCTCATTCCCATCAACGACAATTAGTCGAGATTAATCAAGAACTTAGAGACAGTGCGATCGCTACCATTGAAGCCGTCACAAATTTACTTGAAACTGGCACAATGCCACCACCATCTTACAGTAAAAGGTGCAAAGGTTGTAGTCTTTATTCGCAATGTTTGCCCAAAGCATCTGACAAGTTAAGAAACTATCAAGAAGCCAATTAACTTTTCAACTTTTGCAACTTCGCAGAAAATACAACCTTGACTACCACATCAAATACACCTCTGCAAATTATAACTCTTGTGGGGTGGGCATCTTGCCCGCCCTAGTATATCAGTCAATATTGGAGAAAATCATGGGAACAATTTACGTCACACAAGAAGAAGCCTATATTGGCAAAGTTGATGAAAGTCTGAATATCAAAGCTGATAAAAAAACAGTTTTAGATGTACCTCTGATTAAAGTTGATGGCTTAGTCATAATGGGGAGAGCTAATATTTCACCGGCGGCTATTTCCGAACTGATGAGCAGAAAAATTCCCATCACTTATCTCAACTTTAATGGGAAATTTATCGCCAGTTTAGAACCAGATATGGGTAAAAATATTTTCGTTCGTAATGCTCAATGGAAAGCCGCCGGCGAATCCGCACAAGCAATCCATGTAACTCAAGGTTTTGTCAGGGGAAAACTCAAGAATTACCGCCAATCTTTATTACTAGCACAACGCCGTTATGACTTAGATTTAAATTCTAATATTACTCAATTATCTAACGCGATCGCATCTCTAGATCAAGCCAAATCAATTAATTCTCTCAGAGGTTATGAAGGTGCTGGAAGTGCAGCCTATTTTGGCTGTTTTAATCAACTAATTCGCGTCGATAACTTTAGCTTTTCAACCCGTAACCGTCGCCCTGCTACAGACTCGGTTAACTCACTTTTGAATTTAGGTTATTCCCTACTGCGTCACGATATCCAAGGCGCTTTAAATATTATTGGTTTTGACCCTTATTTAGGATACCTGCACACAGAGCGATATGGTAGACCTTCATTAGCACTAGATTTAATGGAAGAGTTTCGACCTTTAATAGTAGATGCTGTAGTTTTAGCTGCAATTAATCGCCGGATGCTTGCACCAAAAGACTTTATTACTGAACCTGTTAGTGGTGCTGTTTCACTCACTAAAGAAGGACTACATCTGTTTCTGCGGCTATATCAAGAAAAGAAGCTGAGTAAATTTAAACATCCAGTCATGCAGAAACAATATACCTATCAAGAATCCTTTGAAATTCAAGGCCGTTTCCTCGCTAAATATCTCCTGGGAGAAATTAACCAATATCCCCCATTAGTCATGAGGTAAAGTCAATCACCATGTTTGTAGTAATTTCCTACGATATATCAGAAGACAAGCGCCGCACCAAAATTCATAAAATTCTCAAATCTTACGGACAGTGGATGCAATATTCTGTGTTTGAGTGCGACTTGACCAAGACTCAGTATGCTAAACTGCGATCGCGCTTGTCTAAAATCATCAAACCCAACGAAGACAACATCCGCTTTTATTTCCTCTGTGCTTGCTGTCAGGGAAAAGTTGAGCGTATCGGCGGTGATATGCCAAGAGACACCACAGTATTTTTTGCCTGAATTTTGCGTCAACCAGTAGGTGTTTTTTTGAACATTGAAAATTTTACGCCTGAAATCCTTACTTCATCTGGCTTTGAACCCTCTCACACCTAAATTGAGGTTGACGCAAACCCCCAAAGCCTTGCTATTAAAGCTTTTGAGCTATTTTTAAAATTTCTATCTTGACAACCCAATCGCTGAAAAGCTATATTCACTTTAGGTTGACGAAACAGCACCTTGAAAACCAAATATATCAACGCTTTCAGATGCGGGCGGTTCCAATTACTAATAATCCCTATCAGGGATTGAAACTTTGCGGATCAAGCCCGCGCGATCGCTATTTGGTTCCAATTACTAATAATCCCTATCAGGGATTGAAACACTGGCGTGGATAGCCACTACTTTTAAGGGAATATCGTTCCAATTACTAATAATCCCTATCAGGGATTGAAACCGCGCACGTTTTAAAAGCTGCGCTCTTCCAGATGAGTTCCAATTACTAATAATCCCTATCAGGGATTGAAACCTGAAGGAGGATGTGCAATAGCGCATTCCTGGCAGTTCCAATTACTAATAATCCCTATCAGGGATTGAAACATCCCTCGCGACCCTTACCAGTTCCCAGCTATTCAAGGTTCCAATTACTAATAATCCCTATCAGGGATTGAAACAATTTGATAATGAAGGATGGTAAGAAATCTAGCGTTCCAATTACTAATAATCCCTATCAGGGATTGAAACACGCTCTCACCTGCGCCTCTGTTAGTTCTTTCCTGTTCCAATTACTAATAATCCCTATCAGGGATTGAAACTACCATCACCTAATTTATCAGCTAGAAAATCAGTAGTTCCAATTACTAATAATCCCTATCAGGGATTGAAACCTGGAAGGGTATGTTTTGAGAGGGGTTTTACTACTAGTTCCAATTACTAATAATCCCTATCAGGGATTGAAACGCCTCTGTTATTTTCTATGAAAGTGCAACAGTTTTAGAGGATGTTTGTGCAGAAAAACAAGAATATTGCTCCCTCTCCTTACTAACTACCGTGTACACACAAGTGATCGAATCGCCCCCTAACCCCCAATTCTGGGGGAACAAGAATTTTCAAAGTCCCCCAAACTTGGGGGATTTAGGGGGCTAAACAGGCTCAAACGCAGACAGGCAAGATTTGTGTGTACACCGTAGCTCCTTAGTAAGGAGAGGGTTGGGGTGAGGTTAAAAATCACTGCTCAATAATTGGGACGATAGGCTGCTCACCAATTGGGAGAATAGGCTGAATTTCTACAGGCTCAGGATTGAGAAAAGACTGCCAACTCTGAATTTGCTGTTGCGCCCTACTGTAAACAGAACTACTGCGTGGAATCAACTTAGCAGTCTCAATAGCTCGCAGAATATTAACATCACCCTGAGAACGGGCAATATCGAATAACTGCTGACTCCATTGGTTAATAGCAATATTTACATCCATACGCAACGTGCTACTTCTGGGAACCCGATCCGCTATTCCTATGGCTTGAGACAAAGCTTCTGCTGTACCAGGAACCGCCACCTCCCTGGCTCTATTCCAGTTTTCTCTAGCGCGGATTTGCCCTTGCCAATCCTCAATAGCCTTACTTGCTGCACCAGAAAGCGATCGCCTCGATGATGCAATTGGTTGTACCGTATTAATAGCAGCACTCAAATCACCATTCCGCGCCAGCATTCTTGCCTGATCTAAATATGGCTGATCTTGTATTCGCTGAACAGTAGCCGTCCAGGAGCTAATTTTGTTCTGTGCTTCAGAATACAATGCCCGACCCCGACGGATTTGTCCAGCTTCCGATATTGCTGCTTGCAAAGAATTAATATCATTTAGCCATGCCAATTGTTGGGCGCGTTCCAAAATGGGTCTATCTTCAATAGTCTCCACCTGATTACGCCAACGGTTGATTTCTTTCCTCGCTTCTGAAGCGCGGGGATTATTAGCAGAAATCATCTGAACTTCACTAATAGCTGCTGTTAAATATTCGATAGTGCCTTGGCTAGCAAGAGTCCGGGCTTTTTCTAAACGCGCCACATCTTCAATTTCCATTTGCCAACGAGCAATCAATTGCTGTGCTTCACCATAATTTGATCGCGAAGCATCAACTTGTTGCGCCTGAAAAATAGCTGTTTCTAAACCAGATACCGTACCAATCCATGCACTCCTTTGGGCATCAGTCAAAGCGATAAAATCTGACACTTCTGTCTGTAATCGGGTATTATCTGGGATTTGTCTAGCAATATCTAAGGCTGTATTCGCATCCCGCTTATCCAGACTTGCCTGTGCCAATTCCAGCATTTTTCGGCCAATTTCCGGAATCAATTCCTGTGCTTTTGCATACAGGTAGCTTTCCGTCCTAATCGACTCAGAGAGTTTAATCGCTTCTAGTAAATTATTTACTACTTTGCTATTTGCTAAACTTTCAGCGTTTGCTAACTTATCACCATCTTCCCTGGCGGAAGTAATCAAATTATTTAATTGATCATACTTAACAGTAGACCAGTATTGATTATCTACACGCAGTAATCTAGCCGATAGCATAAACGCTGATTGCCAGCGCCGTTCTTTGAGTTCCCCTTCGGCATTCTGATATATACCTTCTGCCTGAGACCAAATTAACTCCCATTTAGTAATTTGTTCATCGACTAATTCATCAGGCGACAGGTCTTGAGGTATCTTACGCGCAGTTGCGATCGCTTCCTCTAAATTCCCGGCTTGAAAACTCTGGTCTGCTAGCCGCAAAATATCCTGCGACCATTCTTTCAAATAACGGTCAATTTCTCCCCGCAACGGGTGATCATCTGATATGTGACTGACTATGGCGATCGCTTGCAGTAAATCCTTGACATTCTGCTTAGAAGCTGCTATCTGAGCGCAATGTAACTTCACCGAAGCACTCACAAAAGGTCGAGAAATCGCAGGGCAGCTGGGAGCGCTTGGTAGCTTCAGCAGCATTGCCATCGCTAGAAAGCCCACACCGCCCGGAATAAGTGTTAACATTAACCCCCACAAAATCCAGCTTCTCAACCAGCGTGGGTATTTGCCAGAATTTTGACCGGGTAAACTAGTTTCTGCTGACTGATTATTTAAAGGTAATTCGGAACTGTCTTGCTTTTCTCGCTGCACTGACTTAGAGGTAGAACCAGTAGCCCGGACACCAAATGCTTGAGTTTCACCGAATTGTGGCGTTCGGGATAATCTTTTCATATCATCTGGCTCTCCGCCTCTGGATGGGGGCCAACTTTCTGGAATATCCCGCTCTGTCATCTCTCACACCAAAATAGTTGAATAGCGATCTGTTCTAGGCTGATAATTCCGATGCTGCCATAGTAACTTTCTCATCATATAAAAGCTACTTGATTAAATATCTTCTGACCACAGATAACATGAATCTTACCAGCCTTTAGTAGGATTTTATACTTTAACCAGAAACTGAAGATTCCCTTTGCAAATCAACAATGAGTTCAGCCAAGTGATTACTACTTGCCTGATAAACTTCACCGCAAAACTCACAAATTGCCTCAGCACCATTATCTTTAATAATCATGTCTTGCAATTCCTCTTCTCCCAGGATTTTCAATGCCCCTAGCACACGGTCAAAAGAGCAACCACAGTGGAAGCGCAACATTTGACGTTCGGGGAATATTGACAGACCCATGTCTCCTAGTAAGTCATTAAAAATTTCTGGCAACGTCTTAGCAGCTTGTAACAACGGTGTAAATCCAGATAAACTAGACACCCGTGATTCCAATGTTTCCACTAGCGCTTCATCTCTGGCCGCCTTCGGCAAAACTTGCACTAGCAACCCTCCAGCCGCCGTTACACCACTTGCTCCGACAAATACACCTAAAACCAAAGCTGAAGGTGTTTGTTCCGAACTAACCAAATAATGAGCCACATCGTCCCCTATTTCCCCCGATACTAGTTCCACCGTACTAGAGTAAGGGTAGCCATAACCGATATCTCGCACTACGTAGAGGTAACCATCACCCACGGCACGACCAACATCGAGCTTACCTTTAGCATTAGGAGGCAATTCCACAGATGGGTTGGCGACATAGCCGCGGACTGTTCCATCCAAGCCAGCATCTACCAAAATTCCACCCAGAGGACCATCGCCCTTGACCCGGACATTCACCCTAGAACCAGGCCGCTTCATACTAGAAGCCATTAATAAACCCGCCGCCATACTCCGCCCCAATGCCGCAGTTGCCACATAAGACAGTTTGTGACGTTGCCGTGCTTCTTCTGTTAAACGAGTGGTAATCACACCTACGGCACGAATTCCGCCGTCGGCAGCTGTGGCACGAATTAATTGATCAGCCATGAAAAACCTTACATTTCTTAACAAGTCTACATTCTCTATTCTAAATTCTCATCTAGTAGAAAAACGAGGCTGTGATAGGTGATTGTATTTGCAATACTAGAACTACAACGCACCAAAAGTTAGACCAGACCTTTAAACAATTATTAAAAAATGCTGGGTAATTTTCAACAAAGTCAACTACGGATAGAAATCGCCGCCTCCGCAACGACCATTCGGAACAGTTTGCAAAACCCGGAAAATCTAGCCAAATGGCTTGTAGGGCAAAGTTTCGCCCCAGGAATGCCAGACGAACTGCACACTGGACTTCAGTTTACAACCCGGACTGGGCCAATTTCAATTCATCATCAAGTAGAAGTGGCACAACCCAATTGTCTCCGGTTGCTACTGAGTGGAGGGATTGATGGCTTTCATGAATGGTACTGGGGAGAAGGTTGGGTGCAGTCCCGCTTGGAAGGAGTTTCAATTCTACCCCTAAATTTAGGACAAACTCTAAACTTGTTGAGTTTGCGTCATTTTTTGGCGAATCCTCAATAGTAGAGACGCGATTCATCACTCAAAACGGGCTAACAGCACTAATTAAGTGGGTTTTACCACCAACACCGAACAATTAGCCTCTTCCACTACTTGAGTACTCACAGAACCCAAGACAATTCGATTCATGCCAATTAATCCACGACTGCCAATGATAATTAGATCAGCTTTGTAAATATTAGCCAGACGAATAATTTCGACCGCAGGATCGCCAGTGACAAATTCTAATTCACTGTTAAATGATAAGTTTTCTTTATAATTTAACAGTTGTTTTTCTATATGGAAATCAGAAAACTTTGGAGATTCTGGATGAGGGCGATCTGCGGGTAGTTGCATCTCTGACTCTGGCGTGGGAAACACATGACAGAGAATCACTTTGGCATCACTGGCGAACACCAAATCATTTAAAGTTTGTATGACTCGTTCTGCAATTTCCGATCCGTCAAGAGCTACCAAAACATTTTTTAGCACCGCTCATCTCCTAAAAGGTAGACCCCTTTAATATCTTACTTGATACAAGTTGTTGGCAGTGACAGCCTTGGTGACAGCATCTAAATCAGTGGCTGCTTGATTGAGGATACTGCCGTCCCATTTTGTAATTCGCAGCTACTGAGTAGTTTTGACCCATAGTTTAGGCAAAAAATCAACATTCCAAATCACTCTTCCTGCTGAATTCTGCGTCTGACAGAATCTTTATGAGACGGTAAGCCCTCGGCTGTTGCTAGCGCGTCAATTGCTCCAGCCACCTTTTGCAGTGCAGTTTGGGAATATTGAATAATACTGGAATGTTTGAGAAAGGTTTCCACTCCTAAAGGTGAAGCATAACGAGCCGCACCGGAAGTCGGCAAGGTGTGGTTAGGCCCTGCCAAATAGTCACCTACAGCTTCTGGTGTAGAATAGCCCATGAATATAGCGCCGGCGTGACGAATTTGGGGAAGTAATGCCCAAGGATCTTTAACTTCTAACTCTAAATGTTCGGGGGCAAATTCATTGGAAAATTCTGCCGCTGCGGACAAAGACTCCACAACCACAATTAAGCCATAATGAGCGATCGCTTTCTCTGTGTCTATCCGTCGGGGATGATCCACTAACTGTCTTTCCACAGCTACTTGCACGTTTTTGGCTAAAGCAGTATCCGTAGTCAGCAAAATCGCCGCCGCCATTGGATCATGTTCAGCTTGCGCCAACAAGTCCGCCGCCACATTCACCGGATTCGCTGTTTCATCGGCAATAATTAATACTTCACTCGGACCTGCCAAGGAATCAATGCCCACAGTACCGTAAACCAGTTTTTTGGCTAAAGTCACATAAATATTACCAGGGCCAGTAATCACGTTTACTTGGGGAATCGTTTCTGTACCGTAGGCCAAAGCTGCGATCGCTTGCGCCCCCCCAACACGATAAATTTCTTGTATCCCGGCTTCTTGTGCAGCTACCAAAACCGCTGGGTTAATCGCTTTTCTAGCACCAGGAGGTGTTACCATCACCACACGAGGCACACCAGCCACCTTAGCCGGAATAGCATTCATGAGTACAGTACTGGGATAGGTAGCACGACCACCAGGCACATATAACCCTGCACGGTCTACAGGAGTATAGCGTTTACCCACCACCACATCATCATCGCCAAAATGTACCCAACTTTTCGGCACA
This sequence comes from Nodularia sp. LEGE 04288, assembly GCF_963896525.1. Taxonomy (NCBI): domain Bacteria; kingdom Bacillati; phylum Cyanobacteriota; class Cyanophyceae; order Nostocales; family Nodulariaceae; genus Nodularia; species Nodularia sp. LEGE 04288. Next base: position 37,142 of record NZ_CAWQOY010000149.1, on the reverse strand, counting down.
CGCTGTCGATGAAATGCTTCAATTTGTCGCCCAGCCAACTGAATCGCCTGGAGTAGTTCCGGCGACACCTGTTGGTAGGCTGCATCCATTTCCGAGCCGGTAACACGCAACTCCTCTGATTTGAGAGTTTGGTTATCGAATTCAGCTGTATAATGCAAAACAGCTTTGTCGCCTTGGCGCTTGACTGCTTGCAATACTTCGCGCACAGTTGCTTCTTTGTGAAGCACGTGTTCATCGTGAGTACGATTGCAGATACGTTGTAGTTCTGATACAACGTCTGCCTGCTGAGTAATGATTCGCAGCATGGAGTAAGGAGAATGCCAAAATTTAGAATATTCCCGCCAGAGAATCAGTCTTAACTCTTGACCAATGAATTTGTCGAGCTAATTCCAATTCTCCTCTTTAGCTTAACCTGGAATTTTTTGATACTCCCAAGGCGGCCAGCACATGGTTTGCTTGAGAAGGCGACTATCATTGCTCAGTCCGATTTACCTAGTTGGCTCACCCTAGCGGTCAGCTCTTCGGTATCCGGCAGGGAGAAGGTGTGCCAATACCCACTACCCTTACAACCTAGCCTGCACTCCCTATGAGGTTCCTGGTGACATATTTGCACATCCAGTTGCCTGGAACAAGGAGATGGAATAGGGTCTGAGTATATTTTTTACTTATTTTTCTAGTTTAGTAACTAACATTTCATCGAAGTATCTTATTTTAACGCATTTTCTCAATCGATTACACACAAACAGCAAAGTTGTCAAGGATACTTTAATTAGTCATTAGTCATTGGTCATTAGTCATTAGTCATTGGTCATTGGGAAATAACTATCTTCCCCCCTGCACCCTGCACCCTGCACCCCTGCCTCTTATCTTCCCCCCTGCACCCTGCACCCTGCACCCCTGCCTCTTATCTTCCCCCTCTCCCCAAAAAGAAACTTTTTTGATAAATTCTGACATTGGCAGTATGAATGCTATATTAGTAAGTCTGGTAGTGTGTGTACATATTAATAGTATTTTTGGAATTGACTGTGGCGAATACAAAATCAGCTCTCAAACGCGCCCAAATCGGAGAACGCAATCGTTTGCGTAACAAAGCTTACAAGTCAGCAGTAAGAACGCTGATGAAAAAATACTTTAGTGCAGTAGATGTCTATGCAGCTAATCCTAACTCAGAATTAGAAAAAGAAGTACAGGTGCGGCTGTCTGAAGCTGTCAGCAAAATTGACAAAGCTGTAAAACGGGGTGTTCTCCACCCAAATAATGGCGCTCGGAAAAAATCGAGGTTGGCTCGCAAACTCAAGCCACTGGCTCCAGCATCTGCTCAGTAGTTCAATGGTTCAGTAATCAGGAAATATATATGTATATGACTGATTACTGCTCACGAAATCATGAGACTTCGGCTCCGCTCACTTCGGCTTCGCTCAGTGCTAGCAACTGATTCATGACCGATAACTACAATGCAGCTGATTGACACTCACGTCCATATTAACTTTGATACATTTCAGCCGGATTTAGCAGCAGTGCGATCGCGATGGCAAGAAGCCGGTGTAGTACGCCTCGTACACTCCTGCGTCGAACCTTCAGAATTTTCTAGTATTCAAGCTCTAGCGCACCAGTTTCCAGAACTCAGCTTTGCCGTTGGTTTACATCCTTTGGATATTGAGAAATGGCACAGCGAAACAGCCGCCGAAATCAAATCTTTGGCTAGTTCCGAAGCGAAAGTGGTAGCGATTGGGGAAATGGGTATGGATCTTTACAAAGCAGATAACTATGCAGATCAACGCATGGTCTTTGAAGCTCAACTAGCGATCGCCTGTGAACTCAATTTACCAGTGATTATCCATTGTCGTGATGCAGCCCCCCAAGTTAGGGAAATACTGCAAAAATGGCAGGAGAACACCGGACAAACCCCTAGAGGTGTCATGCATTGTTGGGGTGGAACACCAGAAGAAACCCAATGGTTTCTGGACTTAGGTTTCTACATTAGTTTTAGCGGCACAGTTACATTCAAAAACGCTAAAGCTATCCAAGCCTCAGCCGCAATGGTGAGATGCGATCGCCTTTTAGTGGAAACAGACTGCCCTTTTCTGTCTCCAGTACCCAAACGGGGTGAAAAACGCAATGAGCCAGCCTATGTTCGTTATGTAGCCGAACAGGTAGCTCATTTACGTGGAGAGACATTAGAGGCGATCGCCGCTCAAACCACCCAGAATGCTTGTGAGTTATTTGGATTAGCACTATAAACTCTGCTCATCTATGTCGCAGGTAGTGCTGAAAAAATTAAACTCCAGGAGGACAAAATTATGCTAAGATTAATCCCTCCAAAACAATTTGAATACGCCATAATAAAAAAGGAAGGAATTGAAAACTTTTAAGCTTGATTTTGCACTATTATCAACTTGATCATCCACCTCATCTCTACAAGCGGATGTTCTGAATTTATGACTGGTGTCAGGATTCGACAGTCACCGAGACTTTGGCAAAAAAGCACCTGTGCTGTACTTAACCTATAGAAAATTGTTAAACGTAAATTACCTTGTGAGCAAAACCCACCAAAATCAAGTTCAAAGTTACAAATCAGAGCCGACAAAATACGCGGCTCTTTCACTGTGTCTGAGGAGACTACCGTAAGTATAGACGGTGCATTAATGACACATAAAGTCTAGAAGTGTCTAGGCAAATTCATGAAGCTCATGGAGGTGAAGTGACGAAAGCACCACAAATTCATCAATATTTCAGGCAACTACTGTGGAAAAATCGACTTATTATCTCGATTTTAGCGCACCTTGAGAGAAAACAAGGGCGATTACCCCCTTGCCAAAATCTCTCTTTCCAGGTTCAATAGCGGCGTTTGCCTACATCTAGAAATAGCAGATGGCATCAACAGAAGTTCCCAAATAGTTATGGACACAAGGCACTGGCTCAGGGAACAAGCCAAAAAAAAAGAGATTTTTGCAGTGTCCTCAAAAAAAAGTTTAACTCCTTTGACGAAGGTAAAGGCATGACTACAGATACATATAATATGGAATCCGCCTTTTTGTTGCCCGACTTGATTGAAATCCAGCGTTCCAGTTTTCGCTGGTTTTTAGAAGAAGGGCTGATAGAAGAACTCAACTCCTTTAGTCCAATTACAGACTATACAGGCAAATTAGAACTGCACTTTTTAGGACATAACTACAAACTCAAAGAGCCAAAATACAGCGTAGAGGAATCTAAACGGCGAGATAGTACCTATGCTGTACAAATGTATGTTCCTACCCGCCTGTTGAACAAAGAAACAGGGGATATCAAAGAACAAGAAGTATTTATTGGGGATCTGCCTTTAATGACAGACCGAGGCACGTTTATTATTAACGGAGCCGAGCGGGTAATTGTCAACCAGATAGTGCGATCGCCTGGAGTTTACTACAAATCAGAAATCGACAAAAACGGACGGCGGACTTATTCAGCTAGCTTAATCCCTAACCGGGGGGCTTGGCTGAAATTTGAAACAGACCGTAACGATTTGGTGTGGGTACGCATCGACAAAACCCGTAAACTATCAGCGCAGGTACTATTAAAAGCCCTCGGCTTATCAGATAACGAAATCTTTGATGCCCTGCGCCACCCAGAATATTTCCAAAAAACCATCGAAAAAGAAGGGCAGTTTTCTGAAGAAGAAGCCCTGATGGAGTTGTACCGGAAATTACGTCCCGGTGAACCACCCACAGTCTTAGGTGGACAACAGCTATTAGACTCCCGCTTCTTCGACCCCAAACGTTATGACCTCGGTCGCGTTGGTCGTTATAAACTCAACAAAAAATTACGGCTGTCTGTTCCCGACACCATGCGCGTGCTAACAGCTGGGGACATATTGGCAGCAGTAGATTACCTGATTAACCTGGAATACGACATCGGTAATATCGACGATATTGACCACTTAGGTAATCGTCGGGTGAGAAGCGTCGGCGAACTCCTACAAAACCAAGTGCGAGTCGGCTTAAACCGTCTAGAACGGATCATTCGCGAACGAATGACCGTATCAGATGCCGAAGTTTTAACTCCAGCCTCCTTAGTTAACCCCAAACCATTGGTAGCAGCAATCAAAGAATTCTTTGGTTCTAGCCAATTAAGTCAGTTCATGGATCAAACCAATCCCTTAGCAGAACTGACCCACAAACGCCGTCTCAGCGCCCTTGGCCCTGGTGGTTTAACTCGTGAACGTGCCGGATTTGCCGTGCGAGATATTCACCCCTCTCACTACGGTAGAATTTGCCCCATTGAGACCCCAGAAGGCCCCAACGCCGGATTGATTGGTTCCTTAGCCACCCATGCGCGAGTCAACCTCTACGGATTTCTAGAAACCCCCTTTAGACCAGTAGAAAATGGTCGAGTGCGGTTTGACTTACCCCCTGTCTACATGACAGCCGACGAAGAAGACGATTTGCGGACTGCCACCGGTGACATTCCCGTAGATGAAAATGGCTACATTAAAGGGCCACAAGTACCAGTCCGTTATCGCCAAGACTGGGCAACCACAACTCCAGAACAAGTAGACTACGTAGCAGTATCCCCAGTCCAAATCGTGTCTGTAGCGACCAGCATGATTCCCTTTTTGGAACATGACGACGCTAACCGAGCGCTGATGGGTTCCAATATGCAACGGCAAGCAGTACCCCTGCTGAAGCCGGAGCGTCCCTTGGTCGGTACTGGTTTAGAAGCCCAAGGCGCGAGAGACTCCGGAATGGTGGTTGTCTCCCGTACCGATGGCGATGTCACCTATGTGGATGCCACAGAAATTCGTGTCCGTCCCAAAGGCGGTAACTCAGAAATTAGGTATCGGCTTTCTAAATACCAGAGATCCAACCAAGATACTTGTTTAAATCAAAAACCCCTGGTTCGGATTGGTGAGCGCGTAGTTGCTGGTCAAGTGTTGGCTGATGGTTCAGCTACCGAAGGTGGTGAATTAGCCTTGGGTCAAAATATTGTCCTCGCCTATATGCCTTGGGAAGGGTATAACTACGAAGACGCAATTTTGATTTCCGAAAGATTGGTACAGGATGATGTCTACACCTCAATTCACATTGAAAAATATGAAATTGAAGCCAGACAAACCAAACTCGGCCCAGAAGAAATCACCAGAGAAATTCCCAACGTCGGGGAAGATGCTCTGCGTCAGTTAGATGAACAGGGAATCATCCGCATCGGTGCTTGGGTAGAAGCTGGAGATATTCTGGTAGGAAAAGTCACACCTAAAGGTGAATCTGACCAACCACCAGAAGAAAAACTCTTGCGCGCCATCTTTGGTGAAAAAGCGCGGGATGTGCGGGATAACTCTCTGCGAGTTCCCAACGGTGAAAAAGGACGCGTCGTTGACGTGCGTTTATTTACCCGTGAACAAGGCGATGAATTACCACCGGGAGCCAATATGGTCGTCCGGGTGTATGTCGCTCAGAAGCGCAAAATCCAAGTGGGCGACAAAATGGCAGGTCGCCACGGTAATAAAGGGATTATTTCTCGGATATTACCAGTAGAAGATATGCCTTATTTAGCAGATGGTTCCACAGTGGACATCGTGCTAAACCCCTTGGGTGTACCTAGTCGGATGAACGTCGGACAGGTATTTGAGTGTATGTTGGGTTGGGCTGCTCATACTTTGGGAGTCCGGTTTAAAATTACTCCCTTTGACGAAATGTATGGGGAAGAGACATCCCGCAGTATCGTACATGGCAAATTGCAAGAAGCACGGGACGAAACAGGTAAAGACTGGGTATACAACCCAGATAACCCTGGCAAAATCATGGTGTTTGATGGTCGTACAGGCGAACCCTTTGACCGACCGATAACCGTAGGCGTAGCTTATATTCTCAAGCTGGTGCATTTGGTGGACGACAAGATCCACGCTCGTTCCACAGGGCCATACTCGCTGGTAACTCAGCAACCCTTGGGTGGTAAAGCACAACAAGGTGGTCAGCGCTTTGGGGAAATGGAAGTGTGGGCTTTGGAAGCCTTTGGTGCAGCTTACACCTTGCAAGAATTGCTGACAGTCAAATCAGACGATATGCAAGGACGGAATGAAGCGTTAAATGCGATCGTTAAAGGCAAGTCAATTCCTCGGCCAGGAACACCAGAGTCCTTTAAGGTGCTAATGCGAGAACTGCAATCATTAGGATTAGACATTGCCGTACACAAGGTAGAAACCCAAACCGATGGTAGTTCCTTAGATGTGGAAGTCGATTTAATGGCAGATCAATCAGCCCGACGTACACCTCCTCGACCAACCTACGAATCTCTCTCCCGCGAATCCCTAGAAGAGGAAGAGTAGGGAAGAAGAAGCAGGGGAGCAGGGAGCAGGGAGCAGGGGGGAAGACTTTGCGTTTTTAGCACAATCTTTCTACCTGATTCCCAGTTCCCAATCCCTATTGTTAATTACGTTCGCGCAGCATTTCCGCAGGAAATATTACGAATTAAGAATTACGTATTAATTATGAGACCAGCCCAAACTAATCAGTTTGACTACGTTAAAATCGGCTTGGCATCACCGGAACGCATCAGGCAGTGGGGTGAGCGCACATTACCTAATGGTCAACTAGTTGGTGAAGTCACCAAGCCGGAGACAATTAATTACCGCACCCTGAAACCAGAGATGGACGGCTTATTTTGCGAGCGCATCTTTGGCCCAGCTAAGGATTGGGAATGCCATTGTGGTAAGTATAAGAGAGTCCGTCACCGTGGCATTGTCTGCGAGCGCTGTGGTGTAGAAGTCACCGAGTCCCGCGTGCGTCGTCACCGCATGGGATACATTAAACTCGCCGCCCCAGTCGCCCACGTTTGGTATCTCAAAGGTATTCCGAGCTACATTTCCATTCTGCTGGATATGCCCCTGCGGGATGTAGAGCAGATAGTCTATTTCAACTCTTATGTTGTCCTGAGTCCCGGTAATGCGGAAACACTAAGTTATAAACAGCTACTCAGTGAAGACCAATGGTTGGAAATTGAAGACCAAATATATAGTGAAGATTCTCTGTTGCAGGGAGTAGAAGTAGGCATTGGCGCAGAAGCGTTACTGCGTTTGCTGGCTGATATTAATTTAGAGGAAGAAGCCGAAAGCCTCAGAGAGGAAATTGGCAACGCCAAGGGACAGAAGCGAGCCAAATTAATTAAACGGCTCCGGGTAATTGACAACTTCATCGCCACCGGTTCCAAACCAGAGTGGATGGTGATGGCTGTGATTCCAGTCATTCCCCCCGACCTGCGCCCAATGGTACAGCTGGATGGTGGACGGTTTGCCACCAGTGATTTGAATGATTTGTATCGCCGGGTAATTAACCGGAATAATCGTTTGGCGCGTCTGCAAGAGATTTTAGCACCAGAAATTATTGTGCGGAACGAAAAGCGGATGCTGCAAGAAGCAGTGGATGCTTTGATTGACAATGGTCGTCGGGGACGCACGGTTGTGGGGGCAAATAACCGCCCGCTGAAATCTTTGTCTGACATTATTGAGGGGAAACAAGGACGTTTCCGCCAAAACTTGTTGGGTAAACGGGTGGACTACTCTGGACGTTCGGTAATTGTGGTGGGACCGAAACTGAAAATTCACCAGTGCGGTTTGCCCAGAGAAATGGCCATTGAGTTATTTCAGCCCTTTGTGATTAATCGCTTGATTCGCAGCGGCATGGTGAATAACATCAAAGCTGCCAAAAAGTTGATTTCTCGCAATGACCCCAGCGTCTGGGATGTGCTGGAAGAGGTGATTGAAGGACACCCTGTGATGCTGAACCGTGCGCCAACTCTGCACCGCTTGGGTATTCAGGCTTTTGAACCTGTTTTGGTGGAAGGACGAGCGATTCAATTACACCCGTTGGTATGTCCAGCTTTTAACGCTGACTTCGACGGTGACCAAATGGCAGTACACGTACCGCTGTCTCTGGAGAGTCAGGCGGAAGCGCGATTGTTGATGCTGGCTTCTAACAATATTTTGTCACCAGCTACAGGTAGACCGATTATTACACCCAGCCAAGACATGGTATTGGGAGCATATTACTTAACAGCAGAAAATCCTGGTGCTACCAAGGGTGTAGGTAAATACTATGCTTCTCTGGATGACGTAATTATGGCTTTCCAGCAAGACCAAGTGGATTTACACGCTTACATCTACGTGCGGTTTGACGGTGAAGTTGAATCAGACCAACCAGATAAGGAGCCGCTGTCAGTCACAGAAAACAGTGATGGGACTCGGACTTTGCTATATAAAACCCGCCGCATCCGAGAAGATGCCCAAGGAAATTTAATTTCTCAGTATGTCCATACTACGCCTGGTCGCGTTATTTACAACAAAGCCATTCAAGAAGCACTAGTAGTTTAATTCGTAATTTCTAATTCGTAGTTCGTAGTTAAAGAATTACGAATTACGAATTACGAATTACGAATTACGAATTACGAATTATTAAGGATTAATCATTAATGACTAAGGAAAACGCAGTTTTTCGCAATCGCGTGGTTGACAAGGGTCAACTGAGAAAGTTAATTTCCTGGGCGTTTACCCATTATGGGACGGCGCGCACGGCGGTGATGGCGGATAAGTTGAAGGAACTGGGATTTCGCTATGCTACCAAAGCTGGGGTTTCGATCAGTGTCGATGACTTGATGATTCCGCCGACGAAGCGATCGCTCTTAGAAGCAGCAGAGGAAGAAATTCTCGCCACGGAAACTCGTTACCAACGTGGTGAAATCACTGAGGTGGAACGTTTCCAAAAGGTAATTGATACTTGGAACGGTACGAGTGAAGCCCTGAAGGATGAGGTGGTGGTTCACTTTAAGAAGACTGACCCCCTGAACTCGGTGTATATGATGGCGTTCTCTGGGGCGCGGGGTAATATCTCCCAAGTGCGGCAGTTGGTGGGGATGCGGGGGCTAATGGCTGACCCCCAAGGGGAAATTATTGACTTACCGATTAAAACCAATTTCCGCGAAGGTCTGACTGTGACGGAATATATTATTTCGTCTTACGGTGCGCGCAAAGGATTGGTAGATACGGCTCTACGGACTGCTGACTCTGGTTATCTCACCCGGCGGCTGGTGGACGTATCCCAGGATGTAATTATTCGGGAATTTGACTGCGGCACTACCAGAGGGATTCCGGTGCGGGCGATGACCGAAGGGGGCAAAATCTTGATTCCCCTGGCGCAACGTTTGCTAGGAAGGGTCGTGGCTGAGGATGTAGTCCATCCCACTACTAAGGAAGTGATTGCCGCCCGGAATACGCCAATTTCTGATGACTTGGCGATCGAAATTCAGCGCTGCGGTGTGACTCAAGTGGTGACGCGATCGCCTCTGACTTGTGAAGCGGCGCGTTCGGTGTGTCAACACTGCTACGGCTGGAGTTTAGCCCATGCCAAAATGGTGGATTTGGGCGAAGCTGTGGGGATTATTGCGGCTCAAAGTATCGGTGAACCGGGTACACAGTTGACCATGCGGACATTCCACACAGGGGGTGTGTTTACTGGGGAAGTGGCGCAGCAAGTCCGTTCCAAGACCGAAGGTACAATCCGTCTCCCCCGGAAATTACGCACCAGAACCTATCGCACCCGCCACGGGGAAGATGCGCTCTATGTGGAAGCTAATGGCATCATCAATTTGGAACCGAAAAAAGACGGTTCTGGGGAGAAGGAGCATCAAGAAATTCATGTGACTCAAGGTTCTACTCTATATGTCCATGAAGGACAGCAGGTGAAAATCGGTCAGTTGCTGGCAGAAGTGGCTCTGGGTGGGCGGACAACTCGGACGAATACAGAAAAAGCTGTCAAGGATGTGGCTTCTAACTTGGCGGGAGAAGTGCAGTTTGCCGATGTTGTGCCGGAACAAAAAACCGACCGTCAGGGGAATACTACAACCACAGCCGCACGGGGTGGTTTGATTTGGGTGCTATCTGGGGAAGTTTATAACTTGCCTCCTGGGGCGGAATTGATTGTCAAAAATGGCGACCAAGTTGCCGAAAATGGCGTGTTGGCAGAAACCAAGTTAACCACGGTGCATGGTGGTGTGGTGCGGTTACCAGAAGCGATCGCAGGTAAGAGTACCAGAGAAATTGAAATTATCACGGCTTCTGTGGTCTTAGACCAAGCCACGGTGACTGTGGAAAGTTCCCAAGGTCGCAACCACTATTTAATCACCACTGGTAATAACCAAGTGTTTAACCTCCGGGCGACTCCAGGGACGAAGGTGCAGAATGGTCAAGTGGTGGCTGAGTTGATTGACGAGCGCTACCGCACCAATACTGGGGGATTCCTGAAATTCGGCGGCGTGGAAGTCCAGAAGAAGGGCAAAGCCAAGCTGGGTTATGAAGTAGTCCAGGGTGGGACTTTGCTGTGGATTCCCGAAGAAACCCACGAAGTGAATAAGGATATCTCTTTGTTGTTGGTGGAAGACGGGCAGTTTGTGGAAGCCGGCACCGAAGTTGTCAAGGATATCTTCTGTCAAAACAGTGGTGTGATTGAAGTTACCCAGAAAAATGACATCCTCCGGGAAGTGGTGGTCAAGCCTGGGGAACTGCTGATGGTGGATGATCCAGAGGCAGTGATGGGACGGGATAACACCTTTGTCCAACCTGGTGAAGAGTTCCTGGGAACTGTGGTCACAGAGTTACGCTACATCCAATATATTGAATCTCCCGAAGGCCCGGCATTGTTGAGCCGTCCTGTGGTGGAATTTGCTGTACCCAATAACCCAGATGTGCCATCAACTACATCTATCAGTCAACAAACTGGACGTTCAATTCAATTGCGGGCAGTACAGCGTCTGCCTTACAAGGATTCGGAACGGGTGAAGTCTGTGGAAGGTGTGGAACTGCTGCGGACTCAGCTAGTATTGGAAATTGAGCAAGATGGCGAACAAGACCATACGGCTTCTCCTCTAGCAGCAGATATTGAATTGGTAGAAGATACGGAAAATGCCGAAGTTCAACGCTTGCAACTGGTGATTTTGGAATCATTGGTAATTCGCCGAGATATTACCGCCGATGCCACCCAAGGCAGTACCCAGACAACTTTGCAAGTGGAGGATGGAGACAGCATCGCCCCTGGGGCTGTGGTTGCTAGTACCCAAATTTTGGGTAAGGAAGGGGGGATCGTCCGGGGTGTGCGAACAGGGACGGAAGCGGTGCGTCGTTGTTTGGTGTTGCGCGATAGCGACAAAATGACCATGACTACTAGCGCTCAACCCCAGGTGAAGAAGGGTGATTTGTTGGTGGAAGGGGCAGAAATTGCTCCGGGAGTCTTCGCTGAGGATTCTGGGCAAGTATTAGAAGTCATTAATAATACTGCTACGGCTCCCCACTCCCCACTCCCTACTCCCGACTCCCCACTCTCCGCTCAACAATATACCATTCATATCCGCGTTGGTCGTCCCTACCGAGTCAGTCCTGGGGCTGTCTTACAGATTGAAGATGGGGATTTGGTACAACGGGGCGACAATTTGGTGTTGTTGGTGTTTGAACGGGCGAAAACCGGAGACATTATCCAAGGTTTGCCCCGGATTGAGGAGTTGCTGGAGGCGCGTAAACCCAAGGAAGCTTGTATTTTAGCCAAGCGCTCTGGTGAGCTGAAGGTGGTTTATGCTGATGGTGGTGATGAAGCGATCGCTGCTAAGGTGATTGAACCCAATGGTGTGGTGACTGATTATCCTCTCGGACCTGGGCAGAATTTGATGATGCCAGATGGCTCGATGATTTCCGCCGGGGAACCCTTGAGCGATGGACCCTCGAATCCCCATGAAATTTTGGAGGTATTCTTTAGCCTGGGGTCTGAGGATGGGGTTTATGCTTGTGCCAGCCATGCTTTGCAAAAGGTGCAGACATTCTTGGTGAATGAAGTGCAGATGGTGTATCAGTCCCAGGGAATTGAGATTTCTGACAAGCACATTGAGGTGATTGTGCGGCAGATGACCAATAAAGTCCGGATTGATGATGGTGGAGACACTACCATGTTGCCTGGGGAGTTGGTGGAACTGCGCCAAGTGGAGCAGGTGAATGAGGCGATGGCCATTACTGGCGGGGCGAGGGCGCAATACACCCCTGTGCTGTTGGGGATTACCAAAGCGTCGTTGAACACTGACAGCTTCATTTCGGCGGCATCGTTCCAAGAGACGACACGGGTACTCACCGAAGCAGCGATTGAAGGTAAATCTGACTGGCTGCGGGGGTTGAAGGAAAACGTGATTATCGGGCGATTGATTCCGGCTGGTACTGGGTACAATACCTATGAAGAACCGGGTGCGATCGATGAATACGCGGCGCTGGAAAGCAATGCCGTATTGGATGAAGTTGATGATCCATTGGATATGGTGCTGGATGACCGCACGGCGCGTACCTACAACTTGGATTCTCCTGGACTGGCGGAAACTGGATTTGGCGCTTCGGCTTCGCTCGATGCTCACAAACGCCGCACGGAAAGACCCATTTTGGATGAGGATGATGAGTTGATTGCTGATGAAGTGAGCGATCTCGTTGAAGAAGATGAGGATGAGGATGATTACGAGGAAGTAGATGAGGATGAGGATGATTACGATAGCTAGTAGCGTGGCGTAGCCATAGATTAAAGCTAAAAGCTAAAACTTCATAGATTAAAGGCAAAAGAAGTGATTCTTTTGCCTTTTTACTTTTAGCTTGTTTAGTGAGCGATAGAGTGGTGTAGTCATAAATCTGGCAGATTTCTCTGCGAGACACTACGCGAACACGATTTTTAATCTCATGCAATTCCTTCCATAGCTGACAGAAGTCCCAAAATCCCATAGGCTGATCTATAGCTCAGATTTCTGCTCCCTCTCCTTAGTAAGGGGTGGGGTGAGGTTTTATAAAGCTCACTAAAAAAGTGCGATGCTTCCCTTGTAAAATATCTGTGTTCTATCTTCATTCAGTCATTCATCAATAAATTACCTATACACACAATGCCTTTTAAAATTATCCAAAATTTTGATAGCAGTTTCACTCTAGAACCACAAGCAGAAGAAAGTCTGTTCAATTTGTTGCAAACTGAATCCTTCATCCAACAAATTTGTCAACAGTCAAAATGTGTAAAAGTGGAATTCACAAAACTACTTTTTCAGCCAGTTCCTTATAGCTTATCTACACCCAAAGGAATGCCAGCCGAATTGGAAAAATATCATGAGTCTGACGAGTATGTGATCATTAATGTACCTCCCAATTTTATGTTCACCGCCAAGATTTTTCAACCTAGTCGCCTTTGTGCAATTTATCAAAAAATTGGTTGATTGTTTCTCAATTTTCAAGGAACCATAGCAAGTTTTAGGTTTTATATATGACTACTGAAATAAATATTCCTTCTTTAGCAAACTTGGAGTATTCTCCTTACATTGACGATCATGGCCAATTACCTCAAACTTATCAGGGCAAAATAGGTGTATATGCCATCTTCGACCGAGCCAAAGTGCTGCAATTTGTAGGATATTCCCGTGATGTTTACCTGAGTCTGAAGCAGCATTTAATCCGTCAGCCTCAAGAATGTTATTGGGTGAAAGTTCAAACTATTGCCCGCCCTAGCCGCACAGTTTTAGAAAATATTGAAAATGCTTGGATTGCCGAAAATGGTAGTGTTCCTTTAGGAAATTCAGATAACAAGGAAACCTGGACACAGCCGATAAATGTGAAACCATTAATGACAGATGAAGAACAGGAAAAATATCACCATCCAGCTAATGATGAATTGGCACAAATAAAAATAATTAAAAATGTGGCTCGGCGAGTAGAAGCCGAAATTTTAGTTGTCTTGAAAGAACGGGGCTTGCAAGAACAATTTCGCTTTAGTCCTAAGCTCAAGGAGGAGGGGTTGTTGGATTTGAAGTGAATTGATGAGGGGAGTTTAAACGCATATGCTGTTGGGCGCGGAGTTTAGCACAGAGGTACGCTGAGGAGAGCAAGAAAAAATTGTAAGATATTTGACATCCTCCCCGCCGTAAACGGTCGGGGATTCCTAAGACTCACGACTTAGGTTTCTGTTTCTTTCCCTTCGGGTTCGCCGGTTGCTCCACTTGGGGAGACCCCAAGACCTCACCGGACTCACCATGACTGGATTTTCGCAACTGCCTTTTAGCCGTATGGTTATCGGGTCTTATGTTCGCTCCACAGACTGAAACTGCGAGTCCCGCAGCCAAAATATTCTTACTTGCATTGATGTCCCGGTCGTGGTGTGCGCCACATTTAGGGCAATCCCACTCTCGGACACTTAATGGTAATTTATCAACAATATGCCCACAGTTTCCACACCTTTTAGAGCTGGGAAACCATCGGTCAATTTTCACTAATTCTCGACCATACCACTGGCACTTGTAACTAAGTTGCCTAATTAATTCTCCCCAGCTAGCGTCGCTAATGCTTTGAGCAAGTAAAGGAAGTTTCACCATATTCTTGACAGCTAAATCCTCAACGACGATGGTTTGGTTTTCACGCACCAGTTGAGTTGTGAGCTTATGTAAAAAATCCTTGCGGCTATCAGCTATTTGAGCATGGACTTTCGCCACCTTGCCTCTGGCAACACATCTATTCTTAGAGCCTTTCTGTTTGCGAGAGAGAGATTTTTGAACTTGTCTTAACTTTTTGCGTAATCGTTTAAAATGTTTTGGGTTAGCAATTTTGTCCCCATCGCTAGTAGCTATCAACGAAGTTATGCCGACATCCAAGCCGATAGATTTATCAACTTTAGAAAGTGGTTTTATTGTTTGATTGTCAACCAACAAACAAACGTGCCACCGTCCACTTGCGTCTAGTTTGACAGTTATGGTAGATGGTTCGCACCCATCAGGCAATTTTCTACTCCAGCGAATAGGCAAGGCTTCAACGCACTTAGCAAGCCAAACTTGTCCATCCTTCCACCGAAAAGCCGCCTTGGTAAACTCAGCAGAGCCACCATGATGCTTCTTTTTAAAGTTGGGATATTTAGCTCGACCTGCCCAAAAATTAGCAAATGCTTTTTGTAAATGCCGTAATCCCTGTTGCAACGGAACACTGCTAACTTCATTTAGAAATTTCAACTCCTCAAGTTGTTTCCATTGAGTTAACAACGAACTTGTTTTCAAGTAGTCAATTCGTTCAAGTCTCTCGTACCAAGCTTCCGTTCTCGCTGCTAGCGCGCGGTTGTAAACCAACCGCGCACATCCCATAGTTTTCCGCAACAAGATTTCTTGTTCAGGACTTGGGTAAAACCGATAGCGAAAAGCTTGTTCCATATACGTTGTAAAGACTTCTTACATTTTACACCAAATACTGTAAAACAGTAAATTAATATAAAGCCGTCCTACAAGGCTTGTACTGAGCTTGCCGAAGTGACGGGGTTTTATACCCCATGTTTTGATAACCATGATTTTTGCATTTATCGGTGTTAATTTATGCAAATGCTGCTGAACAACCGCTATCAAGTTATTCGGACTTTAGGAAGTGGTGGTTTTGGGGAAACTTTTCTGGCGGAAGATACCCAAATGCCTTCTAGCCGGCGCTGTGTGATTAAACAGCTTAGACCAATTCAGAATAATCCCCAGATTTACCAGTTGGTGCAGGAACGGTTTCAAAGAGAAGCGGCAATTTTAGAAGATTTGGGTGGATATACTGACCAAATACCGACGCTATATGCTTATTTTCAGTCAGAAGGGCAATTCTATTTAGTTCAAGAGTTGATTGAAGGTGATACTTTAACGGCAAAACTGCAAAAGCAGGGGTTATTTAGCGAAAGTGCTGTTCGGGAAATTCTGGTAGATTTGTTACCAGTGTTGGAGTATGTCCACTCAAAGCGCATTATCCACCGGGATATTAAGCCGGATAATATTATGCTGCGTCATCGTGACGGTAAGTCAGTGCTAATTGATTTCGGTGCGGTACGGGAATCAATGGGAACGGTGATGAATTCACAAGGGTTACCTACCAGTTCGATTGTGATTGGTACGCCTGGATATATGCCGAGTGAGCAAGCCGCCGGGAGACCAGTTTATTCTAGTGATTTATATAGTTTAGGCCTGACAGCAATTTATTTGCTGACTGGGAAACAGCCACAACAATTAGAGTCAGATTCTCAGACAGGTGAGATTATGTGGCGACAGTATGCTAGCCAGGTTAGCCCCACATTAGCAGGGATCATAGACCAAGCGATCGCCTATCATCCCCGCGATCGCTTTCCCACCGCTACAGCAATGTTAGAAGTGTTACATAGCGGAGTAAATCCGGTACCACCGACACAACCGATTTTTTCCCCCCCGCTAACTGTTCCTGTTCATCAGCAGCCTGTAACTCAAAGTAATAGTCGCCGTAGCATCCTCATGGCTGGTGTAATTGCTGGTGGGTTAATCGGTGCATCTGTAATTATTAGTCAGGTGTTCAGACCCTCTCCTCAACCTGTAGCTAATCAAGAAGTTACACCCACAGTTACAGAAACTCCTGTTGTGTCTTCATCTCCAGTGATAAAGAAAAATATTACATCCCCGGTAATCCCACCACAACCTATATTGCCATCTCCCACAATAAACAGTTATTTCTGGCTGTCGGAAAGATCCGTGACAGATGCTGATTTGGACGACAAAGACGGTTTCGAGTTAGATGTTATGCGAAATTCGATTTATGCTCGTCACGGTCGTCGCTTTGATACTCCTGGCTTACAAGCATATTTTAATAATCAAACTTGGTATAATCCTGTATACTCACCAAAATCATTTCCTCCTAAATTGTTGTCACCATTAGAGCAGCGTAATGCTGAATATATTAGTAAATATCAAGACCGTAATCAAAGAAGATATTTTCCGAAATAATTAGAAATTTTCCAGTCAAGCAGCGCCAAGGGATAATTGATGAATGATCCCTAAATTCTGGGTTGCAGATGTCTTATAAGTTTAACCCTGCATGGGAAAAACCTTACGGACTCAAATATCTTAAATTAAGCTCAAGTTATGGGACATAACCTGTTTTAAACTCGTCTCTTCTATCTGATGTACATTTGAAAAGGGCGATCGCTTGGAAATTTTCATGACAAAAACGCTGCTGAACAATCGCTATCAAGTAATTCAAGTACTCGGCGCAGGTGGATTTGGCGAAACCTTTCTGGCAGAAGACACCCATATGCCTTCTCGCCGGCGCTGTGTAATCAAGCAACTCAAACCGATAGCCAATGACCCAAAAACCTACCAAATGATTCAACAGCGCTTTGAGAGAGAAGCTGCAACTTTGGAGTATCTGGGTGAAAGTAGTGACCAAATTCCCAAGTTATATGCCTACTTCTCGGAGAATGAACTGTTTTACCTGGTTCAAGAATGGATTCAAGGGCCAACTTTGACAAATATTGTCGAGGACAAAGGCTATGAGAGCGAAACTACTGTTCGGGCAATTCTTTTGAGTCTGTTATCAGTGTTAGATTATGTCCACAGTAAAGGTATTATTCACCGGGATATCAAACCAGATAACATTATTCTGCGCGCGACTGATCACAAGCCGTTTTTGATTGATTTTGGCGCAGTCAAGGAAACCATCCGTTCAGTGGTTAGTTCTTCTCATCATCCGACGCGATCGCTGGTAATTGGTACACCTGGGTATATGCCGACTGAACAAGCCATAGGACGACCGGTTTACGCCACTGACATCTATAGCTTAGGCTTGACGGCGATTTATTTACTAACGGGCAAACACCCACCAGAACTACAGATACACCTGCAAACCGGGGAAATTCTCTGGCAAGAGTTCGCCCCCGATGTCTCGCCACATCTAGCAAAGGTAATTAATCAGGCAATTCAGCCTCATGTGAGCGATCGCTATAGTACTGCCAGTAAAATGCTATATGCTTTAAAATCCGCTACAGATATTTCCCCACAGCCTTCTATCACTAGCCCCACAGTCAGCCTCAGTCCTGCTAAAGCAGCATCGACTCAGCAAACTCAGGCAATAATATCTTCTGCGCCAACTGTTCTGACCAGCAACTGGCAAAAGCCCGCTTTAATTATCGGTAGTCTAGTTTTTGGTGGCTTAATTGGTGGGGTAGCAATTTCTAGCATCACTCGTCAACCACAGTCTCAAGAATCTATTTCCACATCATCTACACCCACACCATCTTCCGACTCAAATACCTTAGATCCCACACCTTCACCACAATCCTCACCTGACGAACCTGCCGATCAGCCAGATGCTGTACAACCTCTTCCAGATACAGTAGTACCAGTACCACAGCCACAAGTAACTCCCACATTTGCACCAGATCCGGATCTATTACCGCCATCACAGCCGCCAGTAGATGGAGTCATACCAGAACCGCCACAGCAGCCAGAAACTCCAGAACCACCACCACAGCCGACAGAAACTCCAGAACCACCACCGCAGCCGACAGAAACTCCAGAACCACCACCGCAGCCGCAGAATCAAGATACTGCTCCTAGCAACACCAACACCAACAGTGTACCGGCATTTCCTACAGGAACTTCTCAAGATGCGATCACAACAGCATTAGGTAAGCCCAGTCAAACTTCCAAAGGATTATGGAATACTCGTGCTGTGCTTTATAAATTAGAAGGCAGTGTTGACCTTGGTTACTTATTTGACCAAAAAACCGGAGTCCTCCGCCAAACTGAAGTAGCTTTTGCCCAATCTGTGCCGCCAGAAGTCATGCAAAGAACATTACAGGGAATGCTGGCTGGCAATGCTAATAGTAGTATTAATCAAGGACTTCAAAAAGTACGCGATCGCCAAACTAGGCGATATTCTTTTAATGTTGGCGGATTAAAAGGTGTAATTGAACGCAATCAGCAAGATCGAATTTACATCGGTGTCTGGGACGCTGATTTACATTAAAAAAAAAGCCTGCACAAGCAGGCTTTTTCTGATAGTCCCTAAACTTCAAGTTTTCGGGCGCAATCCTAATTACTTGATAGTTACCTTACCGCCAGCTTCTTCGATGCGCTTCTTAGCATCTTCAGCCGCGTCCTTAGCAATACCTTCCTTAACTGCTTTAGGCGCAGCTTCCACCAAGTCTTTGGCTTCTTTTAGACCTAAACCAGTCAATTCGCGGACAATCTTCAGCACAGCAATCTTCTTGTCAGCTGGAACGGAATCTAGTACCACATCAAACTCAGTTTTTTCTTCAACTGGTTCAGCCGCAGCAGCAGCACCAGGAGCCATCATCATCATCCCACCAGCAGGTGCAGCAGCACTCACGCCGAAAGCTTCTTCAATTTGCTTAACTAATTCAGATGCTTCCAGCAAAGAGAGGGTTTTCAATTGTTCGAGAATTTGATCAGTTGTAGCAGACATTGATATAACTCCTGTAATGTAAATTTTGTTGTTGCCTACCAAAAGCTGCAATTAAGGATAAACTCCAGCAGGCAGACTTGCTTGTAATTTGGCGAATTTTATTCAGCCGCACTTTCGGTACTCGGTTCTGCACTTTCGCTGCTTTCACCTTGCTCTTGATCTTTCTCAGCCACAGCTTGCAAAGCACGAGCCAAAGAACTGGGAACTTCGTTGATACCAACAGCCACTTTGGTAGCCAAGGCGTTGATAGCTCCGGCAATTTGCGCCATAAGTTGTTCCTTGGATGGCAAGTCTCCTAGAGCCTTGACATCGGTATCCTTGAGCAGGCGACCTTCCATAACGCCACCACGAAGTTCTGTCTTCTTGGTAACTTTCTGGAACTCTTGATAAGCCTTAATTGCTGAAGAAAAATCTTCTTTAACCAGCAAAAAAGCCGAAGCACCTTGGAGCAACTCCGAAAGTGGTTGCCAATTCTCGTCACCGTCAATGGCAATGCCCATTAAGGTGTTTTTCGTTACCTTACAGACAGTACCACTCGGACGCAGCTTCTGCCGTAAGTCAGTGATTTGAGCAACTGTTAAACCCTGATAATCAATTACCAGTGCCAAAGTTGACTCGCTCAAACTGTTTTTGAGATCAGCTACAATCTCTTTTTTATTTTCTAGCGTTCTACCCATGCTTAGTTTTACCTCCAAGGGCAAAATCATTATTTTTCATCAAGTAAAACTTTCAGAACATCTACTTATGAGACTAAATTCGGTTTTACTTCGGTGCTTTAACTAAATCTGTCGCTGGGTTTTTGTTTATCGGTGTTAATTCGAGAGCCGATAGATTACCTCAAAGGGTTTTACTATCAGCGACTAAAAACAATTAACCCCAGCTATCCGAGCCGGGGTTTCATAGGAAAACTCATAATACTTCTTTCGTACCCACACCTCAATGGGCGGCACTTCAGGCAATTAGAGCTTTAACCTCGGCAGGATATTTGAGCTTTTGGCTCCTGCTGTCTCCGGCTTGGCTTATTTAGTTTTGGGGCGAGAGTGCTGTCGGTACTGAGCTAGAAAAATTGATCACTTAAAACAATCTTTTCTCGTCTCTAGTCCCTAGCCTTTAGTTCCTCATCCCGATTAAGCTAATTCGGTCAGTTTTAAATCCCGGAGAGCGTTGATATCGACTTTAATTGATGGCCCCATAGTTGAGGTGACATAAATTGTCCGCCAATAACGACCTTTGGCTCCTGAAGGACGGTTTCGATCAATCGTCTCTTGCAACGCCTTCAAGTTTACCAACAAATCTTCAGGCGTGAAAGATGCCTTACCAAACATAACATGGACAATACCAGTCCGATCAGCTCGGAATTCTAATTTACCAGCTTTGAATTCAGCGATCGCACTTGCTACGTCAAATGTCACCGTTCCACCCTTGGGTGATGGCATCAAACCACGGGGACCTAGTAATTTACCCAGTTTCGCCACCTGTGGCATCACATCCGGTGTAGCAATGAGCTTGTCGAAATCCATCATACCTTGTTGAATTTCGTTAATCAGCTCATCAGAGCCAACGATATCAGCACCAGCATTACTGGCTTCGGTAACTTTTTCCCCTCTGGCAATTACTGCCACCCGCACAGTTTGTCCTGTACCTTTGGGTAGTGTTACCGTTGTCCGCAACTGTTGGTCTGTGTACTTTGGGTCAATTCCTAGTCGGATATGCGCTTCTGCGGCTTCAGAAAACTTAGCCGTTGCCGTTTCTTTTAGCAGATTTAAAGCGTCTAGGGGCGCATAGTCCCTATCTTCTACTTTTTCTAGCAGCGCCTGCAAGCGGCGTGATATTTTTTTGCCCATTTTTCTCTCCTGGGGTAATTACGAGACTTTATCTCTCCCCCGATAAATTTTTTCCTTTTGTCCTTCGCCTTTTGTCTTTTGCCAATTGTATTTTGATGTACAAATGACCAATGACTAAAGAATTTTGGGTTTTGGATTGGCGATTTTAGATTGTAGTCTAATCCAAAATTTAAAATCTAAAATCTAAAATTCATTGACCAATGACTAATCCGAGATGGTTACGCCCATATTCTTGGCAGTACCTGCCACAATCTTCATCGCCGCTTCTATATCATTGGCGTTGAGGTCAGGCATTTTGGTTTGAGCAATTTCTTGCAATTGAGCTTTTGTAATTGACCCAACTTTATTTTTGTTGGGTTCACTAGAGCCTCTTTCAATTTTCGCTGCCTTGCGAATCAGTACTGATGCTGGTGGTGTCTTGAGTACAAATGTAAAACTCCGGTCTTCAAACACCGAAATTTCTACAGGAATTACCATTCCAGCTTGGTCTGCTGTTTTGGCATTGTACTCTTTACAGAACATCATAATGTTCACACCGTGTTGACCCAATGCGGGACCCACTGGTGGTGCTGGGTTGGCTTTTCCAGCATTCAGGGCCAGTTTAATGACCGCTACTACTTTCTTCGCCATTTTGTTAGCTCTGTTTCTCTACCTGATTAAATTCCAATTCTACTGGTGTATCTCGTCCAAAAATCGAGAGCAAGGCTTTTAATTTGCTGCGCTCTGGACTGACTTCAATCACCTCGCCTTCAAAGTCTTTAAAAGGACCCGAAAGTACAACTATCTTATCACCAGCAGCCATGTCAATTTTGACAATCGGCTCCTGTTCGCTCGTCTGTTTGAATATCCGTTCTACTTCTGATGGACCTAAAGGTACTGGTTTAACGTGACCTCGGCTTTTGCTACCGCCACGTTTTTGTTCCGCTCCCACGAAATTAATTACATGGGAAGTGTTTCGTACCACTTGCCAAGTATCATCTTCCATCACCATTCGTACTAGCACATAACCTGGAAAAACTTTTTCCTCTGTGTGCTGACGACTGCCATCTTTGCGAATTTTCACTGCTGGCGTGTGGGGAATTTCCACTTGGACAATTTTGTCAGATACATCAAACGTTTGGATACGTTGCTCCAAGTTTGTCTTGACGCGTTTCTCACAGCCTGACGCTACTTGTACTGCATACCAGCGTACTTCATTGAGCGCTGTTTCTGCTGTTTCTTCAGAATGCAAAGCTGAGTTATATGGTTCGTCTGTTGCAGAAGTCATCAGAATACCTGTTGTGCTACCCAACCGAACAATCCATCGACCAAATATATCAAAGATGCGGAGAGTGTCACCATTAACAGCACACCTGCTGATTCGCTCACTAGCTGTTTGCGACTTGGCCAAACCACTTTTTCCAGTTCTTCTTTTGTACCCTGAAAGAAGTTGGCTAAACTGAATCCATTGGTGTTTGCTGGCATTTCTGCTTCATTTTTTTTGGCCACTGTCGTTTTACCCCCGTTTCTTAAATAAAGCTATATCCTGCTCATGTTCGTCCAGGTTCACAGCTTTGACTCCATCATACTTACTGGAAGCAAAAAAGCTGTAAATAAAAAATAATTACACCCGAAATAACTAGCGCTCTCTGCTATCTTAGCAGGCGTGCTGTTGTTCCGGGCTGTGTTTTTTTGCTTTCAAGCGCGCCCTGGAGGACTTGAACCCCCGACATCAGGTTTTGGAGACCTGCGTTCTACCAACTGAACTAAGAGCGCAAAAGGTGCGTTGGATTCAGTTATTGCGCTGAACCTTTTTTAGTATAACGCATTTTTACTCTTATTTCACCTTATTTTTGTCGGGGGAACAAATTAGCGGCAAATGCCGCTTGCCAGTAGAAATTTCTCCCATACTTTGAGCCGAAATTTACAAGGCACGATCAAACCGTTGCTTAATCCGGGTAGCTTTACCTACACGTCCGCGTAGGTAATAGAGTTTAGCACGTCTGACTTTACCTCGACGGAGGATTTTAATGTTGTCGATGCGGGGAGAATGTAACAAAAATACCCGCTCCACGCCAATGCCTTGAAACACGCGGCGGACTGTAATAGTTTCGTTAATGCCACCATTGCGTTTGGCAATGACTACGCCTTCGTATGGTTGGATACGAAACTTTTCTCCTTCTTTAATCTTGACACCGACTTTCACTGTATCTCCCACATAGATGATGGGCAGATCCGATTTTAGTTGTTCCGCTTCAATGGAGCGGATAATCTCTTGAGCGCTCATAGTCTTTCTACTTTAAAAACTCACAATCACTAATCATAAATCGATAATCCTATTTCAGTCTACTTATTTAGATCAAAATATCGAGAATTTTGTAGTTTCCAATGGACTGGACATCAAATATAGATTACCCGTAAACCAAAAAGTTTTTTCCCAAAGAGTGAACTCACAAGTCAGATATGAGTCTTGGCACACGCTCCGCGGTAAGCGCAGCTATTTTACGCCATTTCTAAAGTATATGTATTTTATAATACTTCTTAATACTTAATTATTGAACCATCAGACATCGTATAGATTAGGATTTCTTATGTAATTTTGGTTAATCAGAAATTAGAGCAATAGTTCCTTAATCCTACAAGCCCCATGATTGATCTGTGGAATCAATCGAAAATCCGACCCTCGTTCGCCCTTGGTTCTAGCTTCGCTAACCAAAATCTCAACTTGTTTGACACTAACCGTCGTAGAACAATGCTATCTGTGGTGGGGAGATATTTGTGATAAAATTCTTTTCTAAGAATTATGTCAATAATCCGACTTAAATTCCACTTACTTTAATCAAGAATCTTATGCTAAAAAAACAGATTCAAAATTTTTTGAAAGCTTATGGATACACCCTCTATGATACCAAGAGAATGCCTTTTGGATATGATCTCAAAGCAGATATTGCTAGACTATCACCTGATTTGAAGCTGAAGACAATTTTTGATGTGGGAGCTAATAAAGGACAAACTACCCTTGATTATCGTCGCAAATTTCCTGAAGCTCAGATTTTTTCTTTTGAACCAGTTAGTCAAACCTTTGAAGTTTTAAAAGCGAATGTTGGTGTTGATCCTCAAGTTTCTTGCTTCAATTTAGCATTGGGGGAAGAAAACAAGCAGGAGCAGATGTTAGTCCAAGGAACATCTGGTTCTAACTCAATTTCCCATGTTAGTCAGGTTAATTCTCCAGCAGATCAATGTCTGGAGACAGTGAATATAATCACATTAGATCAGTTTATGGAAGAAGACGACCATAAAATTGATCAGATTGATCTGTTGAAAATAGATACGGAAGGCTATGAGTGTCAAGTTTTAAGAGGTGCAGAAGCAACTTTAGGCGCTGAAAAAATTTTCTACATTTACATAGAAGTTACTTTTCGGGAGAAAGATGACCATCACACTCATTTTTGTAAAATCAGTGAGATGCTGGCAGACTATAATTTTAATTTTGTAGGATTATACGACGTATATCCTTTTTGGGGAGGCGGAAATGCTGTTGATTACTGTAATGCTTTATTTAAACGGTGGGAAAAAGGGAAAAATTTAAAACTTTGGGAACAATAGTCATAAAAAGATTCTGTAATGGCGGGAGTTATAGGTTTTTTTCCAGCTAGTAAGTTCGGAGAAGTAATCATCATCTGTGATGGTTGATGAAGTTTTGCAATTACTATTCGTTGGTATATCCTGGGGATGCTGCTAGAGCTTTTAAAGCTTTTTCAGGTTCTACCTGGAAATAAGATTTTCACTGATGCGCTATTCAAATTTCAGGTTTTTCTAACTTGGCTTGCTGTTTTAAGGGAATCTCAATCACAAATTCTGTACCCTGACCTGAAGATGAAATACAATAAAATTTCCCCCCGTGATTTTTGGTAATAATTTGGTAGCTAATAGACATACCCATTCCTGTGCCTTTACCAATTGGTTTTGTGGTAAAGAAAGGGTTAAAAATTAGTTGTTTGATTTTTTCGGGTATACCCATCCCATTATCGCTAATTTTAATCATAATTTGATGCTCGTCGAGCATTTTTGTAGATATACGAATGATGCTAGGAGATGACTTAATTTTCTGGGAAGAACGTTTTTCGTCTCGTTCTTCTAATACATCTATAGCATTAGTTAAAATGTTGATAAATACTTGATTTAATTGCCCTGCATAGCATTCTACAAGGGGCAAATTTCCATATTCTTTGATGACTTCAATGGCGGGATATCCTGGTTTATCTTTGAGGCGACTTTTTAAAATTAGTAAAGAGCTATCAATTCCTTCATGAATATCAACTGCTTTGTATTCAGCTTCATCTAGGCGGGAAAAATTTCGGAGAGAGAGAACAATTTGGCGAATGCGTTCTGCTCCCATTTTCATCGATGAGAGCAATTTAGGTAAATCTTGGATCAAAAATGCTAAGTCTATTCTCTCAATTTCTTCCTGAATAATAGGCATTGGTTGGAGATAGTGTTCTTGATATAAGCTAATCAGTTTAAGTAAGTCTTGAATATAATCATTTGCCGGACTAATATTACCATAAATAAAATTCACTGGGTTGTTAATTTCGTGGGCTACTCCCGCGACTAATTGACCAAGAGAAGACATTTTTTCACTCTGGATCATTTGACTTTGAGTCCGTTGTAATTCCCCTAGTGCCTTCTTCAGTGTTTGAGCTTGTTGGCGGAATTGAACTTCTGATTGCCGTAAAGCTTTTTCAGCAGTTTTGCGATCGCTAACATTACTCATTGTCCCCGCTATGCAGCTAGTTCCTGTGATCTGATTCACTAAAAATTTGCCGCGATCTTCTACATAGATATAGTAACCATCTTTTTTCTGGAGGCGATATTCAATTTGATACTGACTTTTGTTCTGTATCGCCGATGCCAATATAAACATCACCCTTGGGCGATCATCAGGGTGAATGTGTGCTTCCCAAGTAGCTAGGTCAAATGTTTGCCATTGATCAGCAGTGTATCCGGTAATTTCCTCAATTGCTCCTGCCCAGTGAATCTGACTTTCAGCCAGATCATAAATATAAATCAATTGTCCGGTTTGCTCAACAACTAAACGAAACTGATTTTTGCTGATAGCTAGAGCCGCTTCTACAGATTTGCGATCGCTAGATTCAATGACTAGTCGGACAAATTCAGTAATCGAACTGATAAAGTTTTCTTCTTCTAAAGTCCACTGTCTCTGAGTACCCAAATGTTCACAACACACTACACCAATCACCTTTCCCCTCGACCAAATCCGCACATCGAGCATCGAGGTAATGCCTAGTGGTAGTGTATAATTTGCAGAAAATTCTGAAGTGCGAGTATCTTGATGAACATCAACAACTGCAATAACTTGTTCTTCTTTCAAAGCTTGAAAATAGCTCGGATAGTCACAGACTGACAATTCCCAAGCAGAACTGTGGGAATTACTTGGACGTTCATATAAATCAGCGCATTGAATTTTGGTATAATCTTCGGTGTACAACCAAACACTCACACGATCTACATCCAGACCAAGGCTAGCTACTTCTGTGACATATTTTATGGCAGTGGGAAAGTCATCGTATTGCAGTGACTCACTTTGTACAAGTTTCTGTAGAGCCGTGTTGTGTCTGCGAAAACTCTGTTCAGTTTCCTGTTTTGCGGCTTCAGCTTGCTTGTATTCATTAATTTCTTGTTTCAACTGATCAACTCTGCTATTTAACAGTGCTGTTCGTGCTTGTATTTCTTGCTCTAATTTTTCACTGATTTGCTGTAAAAATATTTCTAATTCCTGCTCTTTATTTATATAAATATTATCTGAAATTTTGTCCAGAATATGCCGCAGAAATACTTGTAAATCTGGTTGTAAATTTTCTTGATTCTTAGAAGTAGAAACCTGGTTAAAAAATTCCATCTTCCTTTCGCCTGCAAGGGATTAAATTTATATAATTCTGGCATATTTTCCTAAATACTTGGGAATGGGTAAATCAAAAATTTGTATTAACATCCCAGGAAGCCATAATTGCAGAGATTAATTTGGCTGCAATAAATAATTATAGGGGCGCAAAATCTTGCACCCCTAAGAAAAAGTTATATTCTATACAATAGAAAACGGCTTCAGGGTACTAAATCAGAGTTATTTAGTAAAACTTTTCTTCCATCCACCCAAATGGCTTAAAATTGGCTTTGCCCAACGCCAATGTAATAAATCGTGCAGCATCGTATAAAAACAGGGGATGATAAACAGCGTCAGCAATGTGGCTAAAGACAAACCCGAAAATACGACCACACCCAAGGGTTGCAGAAATTCTGAACCTTCCCCAATTCCCAAAGCGAGGGGAAACATACCTAAAACTGTGGTAATGGTGGTCATTAATATGGGACGTAACCGTTGAGGAGCAGCTTGCAAAATGGCAGTTTTTCTATCAACTTTGTCTCGTTCAATGATTTGATTTGCTAGTTCTACCATGATGATGGCATTGTTGACCACAATACCCACTAATAACACTGCCCCGACTATCACAGTGGCACCAATGGCGGTGTTAGTAATGTAAAGCCCAAAGATTCCCCCAGCTAAAGCTAGAGGAATGGTCAACATAATTACTAAGGGGTCAATCAGTGAATTGTACTGCACTGCCATGACTACAAAAACTAGAAAACTGGCTAATCCACCTAATAGTTTCAGGGAGTTTTGCAGTTCCTGATTGGATGCAGCTGCCGAACTGGGTAAAACACTTACACCTTCAGGTAAATTTAAACTAGCTAAGATTGTATCTACCTCTGTAAAAGCATCACTAAGGTTAGCTCCCTCAATCAAATTACCTGCAAGTATGACTACCTGACGCTGATTAATCCGCTGAATTTCCCCAGGTGCTTGTCCTTCAATAATTGTCGCTACATCGCTCAAGCGTACTTGGCGATTATTGTCAACGAACAAAGGTAATCTCTCTAATTGAGAAACTTCTTGCAGTGATGATTGATTCAACTGCACTCTGACATCAACTAAACGGTTACTGCGTTGTAGTCGGGTGGGTACACTACCTTGTATAGCTGTTTGGATTGTGTCGCCAATATCTCTGGTACTTAAGCCAAAATTCGCTACTCTGTCCCAGTCAGGTTGAATCTGAAGTTCCGGTTGACGCTCATCAGCATCAGGACGGAATCTGACTAGGGTGGCGCGGTCTTCCAAGGCAGTTAGGACTTCTCGACCAGCTTGTTCTAAGTTTTCTGTATCATTCCCCTGAAGGATAATATCAACATCAGCACCACGGACTGGAGAGTTGCTGAGAATTAAACCGCGCACTTGACCAGGAGAAAGACGCAGGCGTATTCCTACTAAATTAAGCTGGTTAAACTCTTCGGTGACTCGTTCTACATAAGCTTCGGTATTAGTCCCTGGTTTGAGGGTAATAGTGCTAGTACCTCGGAGGGGATTAGCATTGACATTTGTGCCAAAAAGCGCGCCGCCGGCTGTAGTGAAGACATATTCTGTTTCTGGTTGCTTGCGGAGGATGTCATCTACCATCGCCATAACTTTGCGGTTGGTTTCTAGGGGCGTACCAGGTGGAAACTGAGCATTTAATGTAGCTTGTCCGGTACTAATTCGCGGTAGGATTTCTTGGGGAATTTGGGGAGCCATCCACAAACTACCGCCACCTAATAGGAGAATAGCGATCGCCACTGTTAAAAATCGCCAGCGTAATATATCACTCAAAAACCGCCTATATCTATTTATTGCTGTATCAAAGCGGCTGTTAAATTCTTCTAGCAGCCAAAACTTACTCAACCCACTCGAAAATTTCCACGACAAGGTGCGGGAGGCCAGCATGGGTATAATTGTCACCGCAATCAAAATGGAAGCGGCTACAGAAAAGGTGATGGTGAGAATTAACTCATTAAACAGCAGTGAAATAAAGCCACCAATGAGCAAAAATGGCATTACGGCTACTAAGTTTGTACTGGTAGAAGCAATTAAAGCTGACTCTACTTCCTGACTACTTCGTTCCGCCTGTTGAATCAGTTCCTTGGCATTCAGGCGAGTTTTGGTATCCTTACCGGGTGTCATACCTGCACCCTCGGCAATGTTCTCCAACATGACGATGGAGTTATCCACAACGATACCCACGCCTAAAGCTAAACCACCCAAGCTGAATACGTTCAGGGATAAGCCAAATATTCCCATTAAGATGATGGCGGCTAAACTGGCTAAAGGAATGGCGATGACAATAATAAAAGTTTGTCGCAGGGAACCAAGGAAGAGTAAAACCGCAAAAGCAGCTAGTGCAGTACCAATTAAACCGGAAGTAGCAACATTAGAAATGGAATCGCGGATAAACTTTGATTCATCCAAGGTTGCTGTGAGTATTGTTCCTTCAGGAACTACACCGGATGCTTGGAGTTCTGCTAAACGAATTTTTACACCATCAACAACATTAATAGTGTTGGCATCAGGCTGCTTTTGAATGCTGACTTTAACAGATGGTTCCCCGTTGAGTAAAACGTAGATGCGCTGTTGTTCTGAGCCATCTATAACTTCGGCAAAGTCTCGCAAATAAACGCGGCGATTCAGAACTGGGGTGGGGAAATTAGGATCTGAGGACGCAGGCGCAGAGGACACCTCAAAGGTCAAATTTTTAATTTCATCAGAACTTTGGAAACGTCCCACAGTCCGAGTTAATGGCTCAGAATTTTGTCCTAACAGCCGACCACCAGAAACATCTTGATTGCGGTCTCTGAGTTCATCCAGGACATCAGTCAAACCCACTCCCAAAGCTTGCAAACGATCTAAATCTAAATTGACTCTAACTTCTTCTTTGACTCCTCCCGATACGTTTACCCCTGCAACTCCAGGGACAACGCCTAGTTCGCGCACCAGTTCTTCTTCGGCAAAAACCCGCAAGTCACGGCCTGCTAAGGAGGGCGAAGTTAAGGCAAATTCGTAAACTGGTAACTGGGAAGGATCGACTTTGAATAAGCGTGGTGTTTCAATGGTGTCTGGTAAGGTTCCTCTAGCTCGATTAAAGGAAGCTGTAGCATCGTTTAATGCTTGATCAATATCTCCACCTGGTTGAAAATACAGATCCAAACTTACTTGTCCTTCACGAGTTTGGGAAAAAATCTGTAGTACCCCTTCAGTGGCAGAAAAAGCTGATTCCAAAGGTCTTGTGACTTCATCAATGGCTACTTCTGGAGAAATTCCCGGTGCGTCTATTCGCACACCAATTCGGGGATAGGTAATTGATGGTAGTAAATCTACTGGTAATTTGATAATAAAGAATACACCCATGACCAATACTGCCAGAGCCAGCATGAGTGTGCCGATGTGTTGACGGATGGAAATAGTACTGATACTAAATCCGCCGCCCTTTTGTATTTCCTGCATCTATTGCTAATCTCCAAATTAAAGCCGCTCAATGAAAAGCTCAAAAAGTCATGTTTAATTTTTACTCTGCGGTTTCTGACAAAACTGAAAGAACTACAGCCTCACCATCTTTTAAAGGTCTACCACTACGAGCCACATAGCGTTCCCCGGCTTGCAAGCCAGATAAAATTTCTACGTTGCCATCAGCTTTGTTGCCTAAAGTAACAGCACGCGCCGTCACTTTGTTTTTACCTTCTGTGTCTGTAACTACGAAGACTTTACCACTGCGTTTCTCTGATTCGCTCTTAGCTGTTGTGGAGTCAGCAGAATTATTATTTTCGGCTTGTTTTTGAATTGCTGCTTGGGACACCACGACTCGCTGTGATGTCTGGGTTTCAAATTTGACTCTTGCTAACAGTCCACTGCCAATCTTGTTGTCGTTATTGGGAATTACTACCTCTACTGGGATTAAGCGAGCTGTGGCATCGGCAACTGGAGAGATGCGTGTAACTCTGCCCATTAATGACTCATTGGGGAAAGCATCTAAGCCGACTTGCACTGATTGTCCAACTTGAATTTCCGACAATTCTAATTCCGAAACTTGCACTACGACCTTGACACGGCTAAAGTCGGCAATTTGCAAGACTTCATTGCCTGGTTGGAGAAGATTACCTGGTTCTGTGACTCTTTGGGTAATTACACCAGTGATGGGGGAGATTAAGCGGGCGTAGGAGCGGCGCTCTTTAAATTGAGCGACTACGGATTGTTGAGCAATTACTCTACCTTGAGCGGCGGCGACGGCTTGCTGTTCTGTACGCACGCGATCTTCTGATGCTCGTAGTGATTGGGCGGCTGTTTTGGCTGCGGTGCGTGCTTGTTCGGCAGTTTGTTGGGATATCGCACCGGATCGGAAGAGTTCCTGTTGTCGTTTGGAGTCGGCCTGGGCTTGCACTAATTCTAATCGCGCTCTTTCTACTTCTGCACGGGCATTACTGACTTGAGTTTCTGCCCTGGCGACTTCTGATCTCAGGGCGGCTAGTTCGGCTTCTGACTGTTTTAATGATGTTAACAGCAGGGTATCATCTAACAGTCCAACGTTCTGCCCTTGGTTAACTCGATCGCCTACGTCTAAGTTCAAAGCCAATAGTCTGGCTTCTACTTGCGATCGCAATGATACGGTACGAAATGGCGTGGTATTCCCTGTATAACTTGCTTGTACCTGCAATACGCCTGTGCGAGCGATCGCTACATCCACAGGTGTTGCTCTGTCACCACCTTGCCCCCCGTTAGATTGCTGAGATTGGGCCTTAGCTGTCTCCTTTGGTAAAGATCCACAACTTGTAGCTAGTAGACCTATCCCCAGTGAACCAATAATTAACCAAATAGAGTAAACTGGCGGATAATATCTAACCCTTTTTTTTTCGGTTTCTATATCACCTTTTGCCTTTATAGTGGCAGGATTTGAGTGCTTATTGCTTGCTTGGTTATTGGCTGTTTCAGTTTGCTGTTTCATCTATTTTTTGGGTTGTTGTCTGTTCAAAATTATTAATTTTTGGGATTTTGACAATATCCTGTGACTATAACAGCCTTTGATTACCAAGGGTTTCATCTATAAAAACTATTTCGAGACAAACTTTCAAAATAATTATTTGATTAAACCTATTTTGTTCAATCAATTATTCTATTTCAGTAGATTTTATTCGTCTATTTACCTAAAGGAATATTTTTTCATTAATAGCTTACATCCCACTTATTTGTGATTTTTTGGAATTAGTTCCGGGAATAAAGTCATTGGCAAAATAAATTAATAATTTTAGTTTAGCTTTCATTTTAAAATTTGTCAGTACTAATTGATTGAGGATAGTTAGCTTTACTAAATATATAACACATGGTAGCAAAAAGTTCACTTAGGTAACTGGTATTTATCGGTAGTTATCCAGATATATTAAAAAATTTAAAGAGTATTTGCTATTTTTCTTCATGTAGTATATACATATGACCAATTTTTATTCAACTACTAGGTGAGGATAGTTAAGAGTGACATCAGCGCTAAAACTTGCACAAACTGCTGACGAATCCCAGATTGCAGAGTTTTTCCAAGAATCAGTCGGCCAGTGGCGTTCTGAAAGACGCTACTACACTTTGCCAGAGGGTGAAACCAAGGAAATGGAAAGCTTGATTACCATCCGGTTTTTAGAACCAGGATGTGATGAATTGCAAAATCTGGGTCAGATGCACGATTTGCTGAATTCCGTAAGTTTAATCTGTGGTGCGGAAGTCACTTGGGACAGTACAGATGTGCTAAAGGCCAAAAAGGAGTCTCAAGGTTCCACATTATTTGGAGTGTTGGGAAATACTTTATATCGCGATCGCGGTTTTGCCACATCCAAACCAGTCACCGCCAAATATTATTTCCCCAACACTAAAACATTATGTTTGCGAACTGAGTACAACGGCTCAGTATTTGAGGAGGAATTAAAACTTATTGGTAGCAAATACCGCACCAGACAGACAATTATCTCTCGTGCTGGTGAGCAATTGATGATTGGTCAATATTTGGAAAAAAGAATCGAAAGTTAGTCTAATCAATTCCCCTCCTCATGGCGAAGCTACGGTGTACACATAAGTGATCGAATCGCCCCCTAACCCCCAATTATGGGGGAACAAGAATTTTCACTCGTCCCCCAAACTTGGGAAATTTAGGGGGCAAAACAGGTTCAAACGCAGACAGGCAGGACTTGTGTGTACACCGTAACGCAGTGAAGGGAGGAGGGGCTAAGTGAAAGAAACGTTGCGATATCAGTCGCTCTAGCGCTGACGCTTAAATTTCAGAAGACCCATAGAACCAATTGCCACTAAGCCAAAGATAGCTCCCGGCTCAGGAACAGATTGGGACTGAATAGAGAAAAGTGTTGTTGTGCCACTAACTTCATTCGCTGCAACCAATAATGGCTGACCATTGGGGCTATCGGCGGCGGAAATGAAGAGTAAACCTTCTGCACCTAAGTCTCCAGCAGCTGGGTTAGTCATCCCATTCAAGGTTGTCTCCGCCATGAAGTCGCGGTTGTTAATGTAGTTTACAAAGACAGGATTCACAGGATCAGTGACATCGTAGGTCATGACACCCCCGACCCGCTCTAATGCGATGAAAGCATAAAAACGACCGTTAATTTCGGCAATCTTTACGTCTTCTGGTTCGGGGCCTTTATCATCACTACGGGTATCAAAGCTGTTTTCTACATGGTTGGAGTTGAAGAAATCAGGGAAGCGTTGAGCAATGATCTGCTCAAAATTATCAGCACTGTCGTAGACTTGGTTAAGTGTTCCAGCAGCTTCATCCCACTCCCAAATAGAGAAGGAACGCCCACCAAAGGCATATATTTGCTCAAATAGACCATCGCCATTGGAATCACCCAGAGTATTAGTTACCGTCAGACGACCTAAATTCTCCGGTAGTTTTAATTCATCGGCATTGGGAAACACGTTGGGGTCTAGCTGATAACTGTTATTACCCAATCGCACCTCTTCGCTAAAACCATCGTAATCACGAGTATCGCCTTCGTTGGCTGTGACAATGTAGGTTTTACCATTGACTGTGTAGGAAGTAATCCCATCTGGTTGGTATATACCCAAAACAGGCCAGTTAGTAATGTTAATAGCGTCATCGCGATCGCTAGCATCAAATCCCTTTCCTGGCAGGCTATAATCCTTAAAGCCCAAAGGAAGAATGTCGGTAAATTGATTGTTAATTAGATCCAGTACTGCGATCGCGTTATTCTCCTGCAACGCTACCCAAGCCGTATTAGAATCTGGAGAAACTGTGATGTACTCAGGCTCGAAATCCTGTGCAACAGTAGCATTCGGCCCAAAAACTCGGACTCCGGCATTCCGTAACTGATCAATTTGGCTATTAAACTGGGCAAAGCCAGCATTAATTACACTAAAATCTGCCAGATTTATAATACTGACTGAGCCTTCGGGGTCAATTGTATAGTCATTATTCGGTTCCCCTTCGTTTGCCACTATCACGCGAGTCCCATCTGGTGTGAAGGTAAGCATATCAGGCAAAGCTCCCACGGTGACAGCATTGAGAAAATTACCACCAGCGTCAAAAAATACTGCCTGTCCCGGATCTTGGGTAACGAATGCTTCTACTGCTACTGCTAGTAAGCCATTCTTAAAAGCGACACTGTTAGCAATACCACCGAAGTCCGCAAGATTTATATTAGAAAATAATGATGGATTGGTCGGGTCGCTAATGCCTATGATATCGATAGTGTTGGCTTGAGCATTCACCACAAACAGCCGTTGACTTACCGGGTCATAAGTCGGAATTTCAGCAGCACTAGCATCGAAAATTCCTGTGCTATAAGTACCGATAGGCGTGAGCGAAATTGCCTCTGCTGGATTCGCCATTATTCCCAACAAAAAAGCGGATGGAGCAATGAAGGCAATAAGCTTTTGGATGATCATGATCTCAACAAATAATTGAATGCTTGGCTTTAAGAAACTCGTTCAAACGCGGTGTACCCCTAAGCGCAAATTGAACGCACGAAAAACTTCCCACTTAGCTGCATAGCAGCCATGCGGGGTATTAGGATATTTTTGTGAAAAAATTACATCTATCGGCAGTTATTACGCAGGATAGAGAATTTCAACAAATATTAGGTATATTTGCAACCTATCTGTTAAAGGTTAAGTGAAATCAAAGTTTAGGTTAACTAAAGGTAAAAAAAGCCTATTTTCCCGAACATACAGCGTTTTGCTGGTTGAGGTAAGTAAGTCAGGACTTTTGACAGTAAGTAGGTCAACATAATTAAACATAAAACCTTGAGGATATAGATCCCCGACTTCTTCGAGAAGTCGGGGATCTGGGTATTAGTTTAATAATGACTTCCCGTTTTTCTTTGATGGACTGCTGTCACACCATCTTTATTTAATACTTTGCCATGATCTACCGTGGCATAAACTAGCCAATGGTCTGCCGATTCCAACCGACCTTTTACGGAACATTCCAAATATGCTAAAGCATCAGTGAGGATGGGCGAACCACTTTCGCTGTCCTGGGTAGCAACATCACCAAATCGGTCTTGTGCTGGGCCAAAAGGTTTGAGGAAGTGTTTCATCAAGCCGAGATGCTTGCCTTCTGGGAGAATATTCAGGACAAATTTATTTCCTGAGTGCATCAGCGTTTCTAAAGCCCGGTCTTTAGCTACAGCTATGGTTAAACCAGGAGGATTAAAGCTGGCTTGAGACACCCAAGAAGCTAACATGGCGCTGGATATATCCCCTTCTTTGGCTGTGACGACGCAAAGAGAACCCACGATGCGCCCAACTGCTTGTTCGACATTTGTGGCTGGTTGGCTGGGAACACGCACTTTTTTGGCTTTTTTCAGGGCTTGGGCAAAGTCGGTTCCGGCTTCTTCACACAATTGTAAGGTGACATCATCGGGTTTGAATTTGACGCGAATGGCATCGAAACCGAATCTGTAGCCAGCGTCTTTGAGTTTGTTTTCAATTAAATCAACAGCTTCACCACTCCAGCCAAAGGAACCAAAAACACCAGCAAGTTTATTGTTTGTCGCGGTGGAGAGGACAATTCCTAATGCTGTTTGGACTGGTGTGGGTGCGTGACCGCCCAGGGTAGGTGAACCGATGACGAAACCAGCAGATTTTTCCACAGCAGCGCGGATTTCTTCGGGTTCTGTAAATTCACAGTTAATTGATTCCACTGCTACGCCAGCTTTAGTAATACCACGCGCGATCGCCTGTGCTAATGTAGCTGTATTTCCATAAGCTGAAGCATAAATCAATGCTACTGTCAAGTCAGCCGAGGCTTGCTGTTGAATCCATTGCCGATAAGCTTTAGTTAGTTCGATTAAGCCATAACGGACTATGGGGCCATGTCCAGTTGCGTACATTCTGGTAGGTAAATCAGCCAGTTTATCTAATGCTGTTTCTACTTGACGCGCGTGGGGAGCCATCAGACAATCAAAATAATAGCGTCGGTCTTCGTTGATTGTTTCCCAGCCTTCATCAAATACCTGATCACCACAAATATGCGCCCCAAATAGTTTATCTGAGTAGAGAATTTCTGTTTGTGGGTCATAGGTGCAAAGCTGGTCTGCATAGCGGGGGTTAGGGGTAGGAATGAATTGTAAATCATGTCCTTTACCTAAATTCAGGGTTTCTTCCCCCCGCATGACGATAATTGGTAAATCCTCATTTTCTAAAGCACCGCGTAAATTTTTAGCCCCAGGATTAGAACAGACAAAGGTAATCTGCGGTGCTAGTTCTAATAAAGCTTTGATAGTGGCGGCGCGGTTGGGATTAATATGACCCAGAATGACATAATCAATGGTGGTGACATCCATCCGTTGCTGCAATGCTTCCAGGTGAATGTCGGTGAATGTTTCTCCTGGAGGGTCAATGAGAGCGATTTTATCACCCTGAATTAGATAAGAATTAGCAGTTGTACCTTTAGCTAGAGCATATTCAATTTCAAATCTCAGCCTTGACCAACTGCGCGATCGCATTATTGTTGTATCTGTCCCAATGGGCAGAACTTGAACATCACGGGGTTTATTTTCTGACATAGCTTTTGTTTCTTATTTCTCATAACTCTTGTCCCCCTCTTCATTCTTGTCCCCCTCCTCGCTTGCGGGGAGGGGCTAGGGGTGGGGTCTTATTC
>NZ_CAWQOY010000148.1:0-31967 GCF_963896525.1 Nodularia sp. LEGE 04288 | reverse complement strand
TTTAATTGGCCACTATTGAACACATTCAGAGAGTCAGTATTAATCTCAATGTCTCCTCCATTCCCTTCAGCTTTTTCTCTTACCAAAGCAGAGACAATACCATGATTGTAGACAGAAACAGTATCACTAGCTGAGATTTTGACATTCCCCGCATCTCCTTCCCCCAGAGTACTGGCATTTAATTGGCCACTATTGAACACATTCAGAGAGCCAGAATTAATCTCAATATTTCCACCATTCCCTTTAGCTGTTTCTGTCACTACGGCACTTAAAATACCCTCATTAATATTGATGGTATCTTTAACTTTTATATTAATATTGCCAGCGTTACCGGTTCCTAAACTACTGGCAGATAATTGAGCCTTATTTTTAACTATAAGAGATTGAGCTATAATCTCAATAATTCCAGCCTGTCCTTCGGCTTCACTTTCCACTTGGCTGAGGGCAGAACTAATGCAAGCATTACCGCAACCATAAACAGACTGACCATCAAATACTACTTTATCAGTGGCAGTAATTTGAATTTTCCCGGCATTACCTGTACCTAATGTACTAGCGTTAAGTTGACCACCATTAGTCACTTCAACTGTTTTAGCATGAATTTCAATGTTTCCAGAGTTGCCTACTGCGCCTTTGTCTACTAGGTTAAATACTCCACTGGGTTTTTCTGGACTTGATATGCCATCAACAACTACCTTATCAGTAGCGTTGATTTTAATATGTCCGGCTTGGCTTTCTGGTTTTCCTTGTCTTGCGGCTATTCCAGCTGTTAGTGTACTTCCCCCCATAATGTTCACGTTACGGGCATTGATAGCAATGCTGCCGTTATTCTCACCAATGACTTTAACGACTGAGTGATTACTTAAAGATACATCGGCTCGCTCAACGCTATCAGGAAAACTTAGGGATGTGAGCTTTTGTAGTCCTTCTGAGGTTTGGATATGAAGATTTACTATGCCTTCACCTGTAAGTCCACCTAATTCCAGCCTCCCTCCAGATGTTTGTACAGTAGCACCATCTAGGGTAATATTACCCCCTACCAATGCTAGGGTATTGCCGGGATTCACCTGAAGATTAATCGCATTATTAACAATATTTGCTGGATTTTTGGCCAATCCCAAACCTATGGGTGCAGTGATAGTTAATAATGGTGGTACTTCGGGATTTATGGTACGGAACTTTAAGCCATTTTCAAATAGGACGCTATTGGCTGTTGTGGCTAAAAATGAACCACCTACATCTAAACGAGCATTCTGTCCAAAGATAATGCCATTGGGATTCATCAGGAAGAGGTTGGCATTACCAAAAACCCCTAGTGTCCCCAAAATATTAGAAACATTACTTCCCGTCACCCGTGTCAAAATATTCTCAATGCCACTGGGATTGGTGAAATATGCCCCTCGTCCTGACTCAATATTAAATTCTTGAAAGCTGTGGAAGAGGTTCCGCCCACGAATTGCACCCCCATCAATTTTGTCACTGGGAATCTCTTCGATAATCTGGTCGTAAGTAACAACTGAACTTTCAGCACCAAGAGTACCATCTGGAATGATTTGGGCTTTTGCTGAATGAAGGGGAGCCAGACTAAAGCACATCAGGCTGCTTACTAGGAACCCAGGGAGAATATGGATAAATTGCACCACTACCTTTTGCTGTTAAAATTTGGCTAGTAGCATGATCCTAGCATTTTACCCAAATATTACAGAATCCTATGGTATCAAGTTTTGTTACACCAGAAAGGTGAATTAAGGATTTTTCCTTTGTTCATAAAGTTACTAACTGTGGGTTTTTGAGTTACATACACACTTAGGAGTTTTGCAGCGATCGCGCTATTCAGATAAGCTAGGAGGAAGTATTAAAATGCTCATAATCGTTTTTTCCCAAAAAATTATATTTTTAATTAATTTATGCATTATCGCCAAGATATTATAGAAGTCTTCTCAACATTCGCGCAGTTGGAGGCAGATAGATTCCGGAAATGGTTAACAGATCCCAAGTTGCGCCGAAGTATTAAAAAATGCTTAGAACACACACCAGAAGCATCAAACGCAGAAATTTTCTGGGGAATTTATTGGCACAAGCACTGGCAGAACCAATCCCATAGTCTTGCTAAAATGCATTTGTCTGCTTATTTACAAGAACCATGTTATTGGGCTGCTGAAAAGACTGTTGCCAAATTTACCAACAACCAATATAGTTTAGCTGACCACTTCCAGTTAGCCAATGCTGAGGTGGAAAACATCCTTAAAGGCTTTAAACCGGAAATCAGCAATAACTTACAAGCCTATGCCCAAATGGCAATTCCCACTCGGTTGAGAGATATTTTACGGCAACGCAAGGAAGCTGATGGCTGCACCAATTGGGCATTGTTACGCAAGGTGAGCAAAAAGCAGGTATTAGCATCACTGTCACACGCTGGATTATCACCAGCCATGATTGCCCAACATCGTTTAGCTTGGTGTTGTTTTAAAGAACTTTATATCCAGAACCAGGCTGGAGGTAATAGTAAATTACCAGAACCAAATCGCCAACTGTGGGAAGATGTCGCCAATCTCTACAACAGCGAACGACTAAACCAATTAACTCAACAAACTCCACAATCGAGTCCAGACATAATCGAACAGTGGTTAACTCGCACCGCTATCTACCTGCGTGCTTATCTCTATCCACCCATGGATTCCCTAGACGCACTTAAGTCAAAAAATGACTATAACATCATCTGGGATTTGCCAGATCCCTCCTCTGACTCATTAATAGCTGATATCCTCGCCCAAGAGGATGCCCAAAACAGCCAAAATAAACTCTCGCAGATAAATGATGTATTGTTAAAAGCTTTACACGAATGCAATCCCCAATCGCAAGAAATACTTAAACTCTACTACCAACAGGAACTTACTCAACAGGATATTATCAAACAATTACAGATTAGCCAGCCTACAGTTTCTCGTCGGTTGATTAAAGCCAGGGAATCCTTATTGGCAGCATTAATCAATTGGAGCCAGGAGACATTGAATATTTCTCTCACTTCCAACCAAATAAAAGATATGAGTAATGTTTTGGAAGAATGGCTGAGAACTGATTATAGTCAATTTAACCTAATTTCACAATCATCATAGGATAGTAAAAGGGTAGTAAAAGGGTAGTAAAAATGACTTGTGTATTTGCAGAACCAAGAGAATGGGTGTTAGAAATTTCGCCAGCACTCCAAGGGCAGTCTTGGCAGCAAAGCCAAGTTTATGCCACACCTAGTAGTCGCTGGTGCGCTTATATTAATCAAATTTGCCTGGATGTCTTTTTAAATTGGATACAAGCAGAATATGTAGTTAATGCTACTGCCGGAGAATGTCTACCGATTGTGCCGGGTTTTTGGGAATTTGTAAATGGTACAGTAGTTTTACTAGGACAGAAGCGAGTTGTGTTAATTCCCAGTGAGGCAATAGATGATGGGGAGTTAGAAGTACCTCAAGAATGGGTAGATATTCCCAATTGGGGCGCAGACTATTATATAGCAGTGCAAGTGAAACCAGATGGCAATTCAGTGCGATTTTGGGGCTATACAACCCATCAAGAACTAAAATCATTGGCTAATTATGACCCAGTAGATAGAACTTATTGCCTAGATGAGCAGGATTTAACTAAAGACCTCAATGCTTTCTGGATGACTTACCAAGTCTCTACAGAAGAAACGAAAACTGCTTTAGCTCCTCTAGAAGAATTATCAGTTACACAAGCAGAAAATCTCTGTCAACACTTAAGTAATTTCTCTATGGCTTTTCCTCGATTAGCAGTGCCATTTACAACTTGGGGGGCGTTACTAGAAAATCAACAGTGGCGGCAGCATTTATACGAACAGCGACAACAAAGACAAGAATTACAGTCTTCCACAGAGCAAGTCAATCTTAGTAGTTGGCTGGAGGGTATTTACGAGACTTCTTGGAAAACCATTGAGACATTTTTTGCCACAAATACTCAGAGTTTAGCTTTTAGTTTTAGAAGTAGTTACGGGTTAGCAAGTGCTACTGTTAAACGAGCTAAGTTGATTGATTTGGGAATGCAACTAGAGTCTCAACAAGTGGTGCTATTAGTTGCTTTGACACCAGAAGTAAACCAAGAAGTTAGTATTCGCGTGCAAT
The DNA here is from genome assembly GCF_963896525.1 of Nodularia sp. LEGE 04288. NCBI lineage: Bacteria > Bacillati > Cyanobacteriota > Cyanophyceae > Nostocales > Nodulariaceae > Nodularia > Nodularia sp. LEGE 04288. The sequence goes on along the minus strand of NZ_CAWQOY010000148.1, from coordinate 27,834 downwards.
TACATCCTGCTAGTGGAGAAGCTTACCTCCCTGCGAATATGACGCTGGCTTTGCTGACAGAATCAGCAGAAATAATTCATCAAGTGCAAACCAGAGAACAAGATAACTACATTCAATTACCGCGTTTTGATGGAGAGGTGGGAGAATATTTTAGTATCCAAGTTGCTGTTGAGGATTGTCAAATAATAGAAAAGTTTCTGGTTTAAATATGCTACATTTAGTCCATGAGTAAGCTATTAGTTTTCAGTTTGTTAGGAGGTGACTTAAACCAAGGATTTACTGTGGTTACTGCTCAACTTTGGGATACTAACCAATCATTAAATGTGAAATTTATTGGTAGTTTACCAGCAGTACCGGAACTTCCCAATATTTATAACAAATGGCGGTTACTCTACGAAGCCGTAAATTATCGTTTGGGCAAAAAACAACGGATAAAAGTACATCAGCAAGATATTAGTAATATCTCGATAAATGACTTTAATGATGTCTGTCAACAACTACAAAGGAAGATTAATACTTGGTTAAAATCTGAGTCATTTCAGAATATTGAGGTGCAGTTGCGGACTTTACTTAGTCCTAATGATGAAATTAGAGTCATTTTTGAAACCAGCGTTGCCCTTTTACATCGACTACCTTGGCATTTGTGGGATTTTTTCGCGCATTATCCCAAAGCTGAATTAGCTTTAAGTAATCAAGAATATACATCGCCTCAGCTATTACAAAAATTCCCTACAGGTAAAGTTAAAATTTTGGCTATTTTAGGTAATAGCGTTGGTATTGATATTGAAAAAGACCGTTCTTGGCTCGAAGGTTTGGCAGATACCCAAGTCAAGTTTCTGGTAGAACCAACCCGTAGAGAACTGGATGAGCAATTGTGGAATCAAGATTGGGATATTCTATTTTTTGCTGGACATAGTACCAGTATTGCAGATGGGGAAATAGGGCAAATTGACATTAATCAGACAGATAGTTTAACTATTTCCCAGTTAAGGAATGCACTGAAAAAGGCAATTTTACACGGTTTAAAACTAGCAATTTTTAATTCCTGTGATGGCATTGGTTTAGCGCGAAATTTGGCGGACTTAAATATTCCTCAAATGATTGTCATGCGCGAAGCAATACCAGATTTCATCGCTCAAGAGTTTTTGAAAAATTTTCTTTCTGCCTTTGCCGGTGGGAAAACATTATATTCGGCTGTGAGAGAAGCGCGGGAAAGATTGCAAGGCTTAGAAAATGACTTTCCCTGTGCTAGTTGGTTGCCTGTAATTTGTCAAAATCCTACAACTGTGCCAGTAAATTGGCAAGAACTCTGCGGAACTTCTAGTAATAATCAATTTCAGGATATTGCTTCGATAAGAAGCGACAGTCATATTAAATCTCTGGAGATTGGTTTTACAAACAGCAAAATTTTGACTCCAAGGTGCAACCTCCAGACTGTACTTTTGATTAGTGTAATCATAGCACTTTCAACGCTAGCTTTCAGGTATTTAGGCATTTTTCAGACAGCCGAACTGCAAACTTTAGACCAAATGTTGCGACTGCGACCCAAACAAGATCAAGATTCAAGGTTGCTAGTTGTTGAAATTACTGAAAAAGATATCCAATCTTACCAACAAGAGATAGTCCGAGGCACAAAATCAATTCCAGATTATAAATTAGCTGAGTTACTGCACAAATTACAACAATATCAACCAAGAGTAATTGGACTGGATATTTATCGAGATTCTCTAGATCCTGAAAAACCAGACCAGAGAAATTTGGTTGATGAACTAAAAGTAGATACAATTGTTGTCGCCTGCAAAGGTAAAGATAGTAAATTTGACCCTCAAGGTGTAAAACCTCCGAGAAAAGTACCTGTAGAACGTCAAGGTTTTACTGATGGAATTGAAGATTCTGATCATATCGTCCGGCGGCAAATTCTGATGATGGCGCAAGAACCTTCGTCTCCTTGTCAAACAAATTATTCATTGAGTTTTCAACTAGTAACTCGTTATTTATTTGCCGAAAATATTAATATTGATGTAAATAAAGATGATATCAAGTTTGGTGAGCAAGTATTACAACCCTTAAAGCCTGGGCATAGTGGTGGCTACCAAGAAAGAGTGGATTTAGGTGGTTTTCAGATATTACTCAACTACCGCGATAGCAATTTCTCAAAAGTTTCTCTAGAGGATATCTTCAATGATAAAATAAACCCTGATTTAGTCAAAGATAAGGTAATTCTGATTGGAGTCACGGCTAACACTGTCAGCGATATTTGGTCAACTCCCTACAGTGTTGTACAACAGCCTGCGAGGATACCAGGTGTGTTGATACAGGCGCAAATGGTCAGCCAAATTATCAGTGCTGTTTTAGACCAACGAGTTATGCTTTGGGTTTTGCCTTACTGGGGTGATATTCTGTGGATTTTTGGGTGGTCTTTAATATCTGGTTTAATTATTTGGCGTATTGATTCACGTTTAGGTCAAGGCTGCACTATGGTTGCTACGGTTATAGTTTTATACGGAGTTTGTACAGTCATCATTAGTATATCTGGGGCATGGGTTCCTTTTGTTCCTTCAGTCTTGGCTGTGGTGGGAAGTGGGGCTGGTATTGCGGCAGGGAACCGGATTTTTGCGGGGTAGGGAGTGGGGTCAAAATAATTGAAGTCCTCAGAAATAATTGGTATAAATTTACTTCATTAGGATTTAAGCAATGTACAAATTCCTGATTTTGTGCATTAACGGAAATAGGTCATTTTAGGCTTTTATCAATCATCCCTTGATAAATCGCATTGCTCCCCCCGCCGCAGGCATCGCCTAAAAAGTGTGGGAAAATCAAAGTTTAATGCCTGAAATCTATACCCCCTATTTGGTTTGTCCTTTCAATGCGTAAGTCCTATTTATGATTGAGAAATATTTTATAAAATCGCCATTGTTCTGTTTGCCTCTGAGTATATTTCTATTCAGCAGTATCACTTCTCGACCTCTGTCAGCTCAAGCCAAAGAACTACCAAGGGAAAATTTCATCTTCTCCCAAAGATTCCCACCGCCGCAGGATATCCAACCACCTTCACCTTCCCCACTCCCAACACCACAACCGCAACAGCCATTACCGCCACCAACAGACCTACTGCCACCCTCGCCACCAACTTCTACCCTAGAAGAATCACTCCCCAGTGAAGCTGATCAAAATATTACTGTGGATCGGTTTGAAGTTCTGGGCAGTACAGTATTTAGTCCTGAAGAATTAGCTAAAGCTGTGGCTGAGTTTACCAAACGGCCAATTACAATGAGGGAAATTTTTCAGGCTCGTTCTCAAATCACGGAACTATACATTAACAAAGGTTACATTACCTCTGGCGCATACATCCCACCGCAAAAAATTCAGTCTGGTGTAATTAAAATTCAGGTGGTGGAAGGTCGATTGGAGGACATCACAATCAGTGGTACTCAGCGACTGAACCCCAATTATATCCGTAGCCGTCTAGCGATCGCCACGACACCGCCCCTAAATCAGGAACGATTACTGGAGGGATTGCAACTTTTACAACTTAATCCTTTGATCGAAAATGTGTCGGCTGAACTGTCAACCGGGTTGCGCCCAAATACAAGTTTGCTACAAGTGGAAATTAGGGAGGTGAAAACATTTAGCGCACAAGTAGTTTTAGATAATGGGCGATCGCCAGCTGTAGGTAGTTTTCAACGGAAGTTGCAACTGAGCGAAGCTAACTTACTCGGACTAGGAGATCGTTTGAATGTAGCTTACACCAACACCGATGGTAGCAATGCCTTCGATGCCAGCTATCTACTGCCTCTCAATCCTCACAACGGAACTCTCAGTTTTAACTTTGGTACTGCGTCTAGCAATGTTATTGAACGTCCTTTCAATGCTCTAGATATCCAATCCTCTTCTCGTTACTACGAATTAACATTTCGCCAGCCATTAGTCCAAACTCCCACTCAGGAATTTGCCCTGGGTGTAACAGCTGCTCGAATTGAAAGTGAAGCCTCTTTTATCGAGGCAGAACGCATACCTTTTCCGGCTTTGGGTTCTGATGAAGCCGGACGCACACGCATATCCGCATTGAGGTTTTTCCAAGAATGGACGACTCGTAACAGTCAGGAAGTAATTGCTCTCAGGTCACAATTTAATTTGGGTATCGGTGCGTTGAATGCCACAATTAATCCCGAACCCCCCGATAGTCGCTTTTTCAGTTGGCAGGGGCAAGCTCAGTGGGTACGTCTGTTAGCTCCTGAAACATTACTGCTCATACGTGCAAATACGCAACTTGCATCCAGTCCGCTTTTACCTTTAGAGCAGTGGGGCTTGGGGGGTTTGGGTAGTGTGCGGGGTTATCGTCAAAATTTCTTGTTAACTGACAATGGGGCTTTAGCTTCAGCTGAAGTGCAAATACCAATCCTACGTGCAGCTAAGATAGGTGGGAGGTTGCAGGTTATTCCCTTTGCAGATTTGGGTGTGGGTTGGAATAATTCGGGTAGAGAAAATCCTCAGCCTAACACCTTAGCCGCCATTGGTTTAGGTTTGCAATGGTTACAGGGAGATCGCTTCACTGCGCGTCTTGACTGGGGTATTCCTTTAGTATCTGTTAACTCAAATAATAGAGGGACATGGCAAGAAAATGGCCTGTACTTTTATTTGCAGTACAATGTTTTTTAAAATTATAAAAAATATCCGGTTGGGAACATTTGCTATTTATAGCTTGTCGCCCCCTCAAGTAGGATTGACAGGAGAATGCAATTTTGGCGTATGTATCGCTACAAAAACAGAGGTGTTTATTAATTTTATTAACGATTTTTGCCGCGCGATCGCCATATTCATGAATAGTATCACTCAACATATGCCAAGAGCGTGGAGTCGAAAACGGTTCTTCATGTTTAGCCTGGATTTCTCACAAGTATTAAGCGAATAGCCCAAAACGCTTATGCCACTTAGACTTGAGATAAGATACCCCGTTCACATAGTGTTGTGATTCGTGCAGTGTCTAAAACGCTCAAAATCTAAGCTGGATAAAGGTTTAGGTAACAGCGATCTGCTTGAAAGCAGCGCTGTACGCTATCGCATCGCTTGTGAGAAATGCGGGCTAGGAGGCTCGCAGGTAACTTCTTGGCTTAGGCTAGAAAATCAGTCTAGAAATTTAATTTAGGCTAAAGATAGGCTACGAGTTTAAACTAAACGCTGTAAACCTTACTGCATAAGAATTTTAAAAAGCGTGACAGGGAATGCTTCCTTCCAAATCACGGTGGCAAGTAATCGAATTCCAAGCTCTCAAACGCTCTGCCTTGTTCAGTTCTGCTATTAAGAATTGATATTGATGCTGTGGACAGAATTTATTGATAAATTTTACCTCACTTCATCCCATCAGTTACCAACGTATTCACAACCCAGTTATTCACTAAGGTATATATATAGTATTCTGCCTCATTCCCAACAAACTTATTCCGGTAAATAGTTTTTAAATCAACCAGTTTATTCTTAGTAATTGCTGCCATAATGTCTAAGATTTCATGAGGATGACAAGGTTTGGATATACGGGAATTTTCATCAGGTGAATATTCACGATATAAATCAACCATGAATGACTTAGAAAAACCTGTAGCAGTGTGAATTAACTTATTACGTTGGTCAATCCAAAAATCTAACTGCTGTAACCCATTTATAATCTGACCCCAAGCTTCAATTTCCTGGGGATTATTTCGGTAATTAACTAAAGCTTGGACAAAATAACGCTTGGTGAATCGATTATTTAATGATGCTATTTTCCCAGTAGCAAATTTAGAGTCAAATTGTCTTTGTAAAGAATCATGATCCCAAACTTGCTGGTTACTAATTTTAATCTGTTGGACATCGATTATAAAACCACTTTTGATTTCTGCTTCAGATGTAGCTTTTCTATATTTTCTCCCTAACTTCACCAACCAATAATTTGCTTTACCTTCCCACTTCAAAATCAAACCGTGTAATATTTCTTCACAAAAAGAAGAAAGATGCGCCAAGAAACTAGAGATTTGATCTAAGTGCCAATAAATCCGATTTTGTGTATATATACTCAATAAACGGTGTTGATAAATTCCATATTTATCTGCTGTTTCTTGCAGTTTAGGAAAAATATCTTTACTCAGTTCTGGGTAAGTTGTTAGTGTGTCTATTCCTGCTTGTGCAAGTTGTTTAGCAGTTTGAAAATCAAGATTAAAGCAAGCGCGAGCAAAATCTAAAACTTGCAATACTAATTTACTCACATCACTACTTTTTTTTACATCTTCTTTACCAACCACCCCGGTTTTAATTAAGAAATTGAGATAATCTTGCCAGTTTCCTAATATTTGCACTGCACCATCAAAATCCCAACGTTCCAAGAGTATTTTAATCGTTTGATACTTTTGAGTACGTATATAGCGCCAGTAAGATTCTAACTCGCAATTAGAAGGTATACCTTGAAAAACAGTACTAATAGAAAGTTGTGGATTAACAAACAACAGCTTTTTGACAGCAGATACAGAAATACCTTGAAGTTGCAGCGCAGTTCTCATTTGGGGTGTTCCTCCTTTGATGCTAATCAAAATCATTTCTTCATCTAACTGTGGTTGATTAATCAACTCAGAATTAGCTTGAATTTCTTGATTAATGCGATGATAAACAGCTTGATGATTTTGAATAATTTCTCCGGGAGTCTCTTCTAACTCTTTGGTAGAAAATCTCAATCTTTCAACTTCACTATTAATAACCTTGACCCAAATTAAATCTCCCACTTTAAACAGTGTTTTTAAATCATCTGGATTAATCGCAGGTTCGGAAATATTATTAATATTGACAAATCCTTGCACCCCTCCATTAACTTCCACAAATAAACCTTGATTCTGAGCATCAAATGAGACAACTTTACCAGCTATTATTTCATGTAATTGCGGATAACGTTGCTTTTGTTCTTTTTTCTCTTTGTTAAAATTTAATTGACTAAAAAATTCATAGTAATATTGAAATAAATCATCCGGTATATTAAGTTTCAACTCCAAGGGAATTACTTCCTTAATTAGTTGAAAATCTGGTTGTTTATCCTGAAACCACATTTTTAAAATTTCATATAAAAAAAGAGTATCTTTGGGATGACCTTTAGGGATTTTTGGGGATTTTTGATCACTAACAAATATGTAACCTTGATTAATTCCCAAGGCTAATGCTTGTTGAATAACGCCCCAAATCCTGGGTGCATGAATACGTAAATGCCAAGTTTCAGGATTATCGGTGTATTTTTGTAATAAATTTTCTGTCAGTTGTCTAGTATGAGGAATGACCTCGGGAGGAAATCCTAATTCCTCATATAAACCAGTGGATTTAAAATACTGTTGGGGATTTTTCCAAATGGCTAATTCTTGGGGTGTTAACTCATTAATATCTTGATTGGGTTCAGCAAGTGGGTCAATAGGTACATAATATTCTTGACCGTCAACGTTGATTTTAATGGCTAAATCAGATGTACCGATATTGGCGATGAGAATACCCATATTTTTCTCCAAGATGTAAGTTGGATGCAGAAAAAGGAAAGAGTTTCAGGAGTACAGTTAAAGTATAAAACTGCCTTTTTGCCTCCTGTAATTTATCTTTAGCCTTGTTTGAACTAATTTACTATTATGTATCTTATAAGACTGGCATTGCTGAGTCTAGGAAATTGACGCGAACAACGAAAACGTTCATTTAAAACCCAAAGCACTATAGCAAAAGTTAAAATTGAAATGCTTGCTGTGAATTGGTTTGGGGATTTTGTTATGCTCTAACTTGGCGACTGCTGTATATTGGAATTGAAGCTTTATCTATTTATTAGGGAAGGGAAAAATTTGAGCATACTCTTGTTTAGTTGTACCAGCACGCAATTGTCGTAAATATTGATTACGTGGATTGTCGTTGGGAGTGACACCAAAGACAGTTACTACCTGATAATGTACTGACTCATCATCTAAATGTACGTCTAAATTTGCAATCCATACAGGTGAAGGAGTTGCACCTTGACCACAAACATTTATATTGTTGTGAAAATGCTCATGAAGTACAGCTAAAGCATAGGGCTTATTGTTGTTCGTATCTCCAGTACATACAACAATGCGACAATTATTATCTACTGCTTGACTCCATTTATCCGGTTGTACTTGACTCACAGTCAGTAATTGTTGATAATTAATGTTATGGGCTATTAGTTGTTTAAGAGCAGAATAAAATTCTTGTAATCGTTTTCTGAATAACTGCTGAAATTCTCGTATTCCCTCTGGTAATTCCCAAAATTCATCGTCATTTTCTGGAATTAATGTTGAACCCCGCCACCAAGGTGGTTTAGGATGATTACGTTCTTGACGAGAATAACATGGTCGTCTTGCACCTTGTCCTACTCCACCTAAATGAAACATCATCCAAGTTAAATTCATGAATAACTTCTTAATAGCATCTTTTCGGAATGAAGGCGCTTCAGATGAGTAGCTGAGAATTAAGTTTCCAGATTGTTCTCCACAAGTATAACCATTACGTTCTTGACGAGAAGGTACTATTTGACTATCGGTGATTTGGAATTTGACCCAACCTGTAGTAGGGGGTGTAATTCCACCAAACAAAATAGCTTCTAATGATCTTACTTCCGCAGGTAGTGGGATATCGGCATTTTTCTTGAAAGCTTCTAAGTAGTTCTTTAAATTTGTTGTATTACCAATTGGTAATACACTTAAAGCAAATGCCCGAAACCAATAACGCAACATGGATTTAAAGGCTGTACACCTCACTTCTTCGGTTGGGGAAGTATTTGGTCTGTTGCCTTGGTACGGTTGATTGAGATTGTTAAATTTTTGTGTACCATGTATGAGTTGCCCTTCAAGAGTGAAGTTGATTTGAAAAAAGTTATCGGTTTTGACTTGATTGGTGGATAGAATTAATCTACCGTATCCAGTATTTACTTGCGAACCAATACCACTTTCTAAGCCGGAAATTAGCCAAGCTTTAATTTTTGCTAAATCATCTTGATGGCAATATTTTGTAGGTTTAAGTCCAATTACAAATGTAGATTCTTTGAGAGAGAAAAAAGTTTGGGGGTTTGGTTGATAGTTGAGTTGATTATTATCATCCCATTGCCAAATATTGTTGGTGATATCCACAGCTAACCCGCCTGATTTATTTCTAGGCATAGGAATAGGATATGCGTCTAAAAATATGACTTTACCTGTACGATCTTGATTATTTTCTGCATCCAGTCTGCCAAAGTATTTCATCACCTGTGTTTCAGCCGCTTGGCGATTTATCCCTTGTTGCATTAAGGTGACTATGGCTTGAGTTCTGGCTACACCGCGCAGGGTGCTAGAAGGAATGTAAGGTATACCTAAAGCGTCAAAAGCAGGTAACAGGATACTCTCTGGTCCTCTGTGTCCACCAACTCGTATCCGCCACGGACAAGTTACACAGAAGCAATTTTGTTCACCAGCAATGAGTTGAGTTCGCCGATTGAGTTGCGTCAGCCGATCGCTATAATTGGCATTTTCCGCAGCAATTTGTAATATTTGTAACTTGGCAATATCTTTATCTGGGTGGTCAAGCGATCGCATCCAACGCAGATATTCTACAAAGCCAGCCGTAGAATCAGGTTGAGGATGAGAGTTAAGGGGATGCTCTAACCAGGGAGAAGGAATGTTTTCACCTCCATTTCTGGGATTAGGCTGATGCGCTTGGTTTCCATTTGGTTGATTGTTTCCTCGTCTTTGAGGTTTTTCAAATACCATTATTCACCACCCTTGATATCATGATAAACTGCTGCTGCCCAAAAGCTAAACTCTTGAGCTAAAGATAAACCCAAACCAGTTAACCCTAAATATTTTTCTGCACTGAGGTTTTTTAGAGTTGTTAAACCAAAACCACCAGCTAAATTTGGTTCATTAGCTAAGTTTTGCAAACATTCAAAAAAAATTCTAACTACATCCCTTTTACCTTCTTGAGTAAGCGCTTGTTCTTCAGCTTTTAATCGCATTAAACCCCATGTTGCTAAATAAGTATATAACTCTACCGCTTGATTTTTCTGTTCTTTTAAACGAGATTCATTATGATTAGCAGACTCTCTTAATTGAGTTAATCCGTCGTGAACAGGTTTAGCTAAAGCCCGTGGCTCAAATATTGTCATTTTCACAAACTCCAAATCATCACAATCAAATTTATCGTCCTTGTCAAAGTGGGTTATGGCGCTGAGATCCAAAATTTTAATTTTTGTAGGTGTTTAGGCAATACGCAATATTACTGCTAAATTTACTTATCCTCAATTAGAACTCCAAGCTTGCACAAATCCCCTCCCTAAACCTTCTTGTCCACCAATTTGTAAAACCGAATTTTCAGTAACTAAATTTTGAAAATCTTCGGTTGATTTTTTAGCAGTACCGTTAGCTTGAAAGGTAGTCCCCCAAGGAAAATACATCAACGTATCGGGAGGAATAGCTTCTTCATAACGAAAACCATTATCTACTTGTTTATGCTGATCCAGTTTGATTTTGACTTGTCGCCATAAACTCATTTGCATCACAGTAGTACAGTATTGGTCTGGTAAAACCAAGACCCTTTTAATGCTATTAACTTCTGGTGCTTCTGGGACAAACTTCTGCCAATCATCTCCCCAAGCTTGTAAATTATCTCTAATAATGGCATCTTTGAGATAGATGGGGTTATTCACTCCCAAATTAGTTTTATATTCCAGATTCTGCAAATCTGCCGGCTGAATATTACGGTTTGGATGAAATCTCAGCCATCTTTCTAGTAACATCGGACAAGTAATCCAGATGACACCATGACTTAAAGAAGGAACTGGTAGCCAGAGAATAGAACCATCACCAACCCAAATATCTCCTTGTTCAAGTTGATTGAACTTAACAACTTGTTCTTCTTCCTTCCCTTCCTTTTTAACTGTAATTACTTTTCTACCGGGTTGTTTTTCATATTCAGCCACAAAACCTGCATCTTTCAAATCTTCTAATTGCGGGCCAAATAGCCGCACTTGTTGCAAGCGGTTTTCTGCACTGGCTCTTAGTCTACCCCTAATTGTACTAGAAGGTGCATAAGGTAAATTAGTATGAGATTCTCGCGCAATTCCTAGTAAATTTCCTTCTTGAGTTGCTCCACCTGTATGTAAAGGAGAAATTAAGTACAAATAAACAAGATTAAATTTCATGGGTTTTGATTCCAAAGTAACATTCCGTAATTTAAGCTATACAAAGTTTCCAACCATTTTGCTTTTCCGGGCGCTAGCGGTAATAGTTGCTGCCAAGATTCCTGATTAGATGGACTCAACTTTGATTGAAAACCATCTTTAAATCTATACACTGTTCCTGGTACAACAAAAGCCCTTTGAGGTAACATTGGGGTCTTAGCAAAAGGTGATTTACCACCCCACAGCAAAGATTTATCACTAACGCAACCGGCTAGTATTTCCTGCCAATAATAGGGATATACACCATAAATCATCTCTTTTTGATGAATCTGTGCTAGTCCAGGAGTGAGCAGATAGGCTTTATTGCTGATATCCGATGGTTCTTGGAAGGTTTTTAATTTATCTAAAACGTCTTTTTGTAAATTGTCAAAGTTTTCTTTTTTTCTCTCATCTCCTGAATTATTAAATATATCCTTAAGTGGATAAACTAAAGCCCGGTGTCCTTCTCCTCCTAATCGCACTGTTGATAATGGTAAATTTGTATTTACAGCAGCAATCAATTTCCAATGCGTCTTTAATCTGATAGCTACTTCTGTGAAATAACCATTTTTTGATTTTACTTGTCGTTGACCTCCCTCCATTTGAATATGAGATAATACTTGTTTACTCCAAGGGTCATCATGAAAATCTTCTCGGTTTGTTAAAGTTTCTCCTTGCAGATATTTAATTAAAGCCTCTGCTTTCATCCAACTATATGGAGAACCAGTAATATATTCTTTCTGGCTGCCATTTGCAGATTGACCTGTATTTCCTGGGGTTGAAAGTACAGGTGTTACCATTGGTGAAATCCCATTTTCGGGAAAATAATCTAGGTCAAATCCTAGATGCTTCCACTGAGGATCTTCACGGTTTAATGGTTCTAAACAGGTGAGACGATCCCATGTTTGAGATTTTGTACTGTTGCTGGCAAATTCCTCTTCTTCTTTATCTAATTTAATTGTGACAGCGAGTAGGTCTTTTGGTGTGGGTAGGTAAATTTGTGGTTTTTCACCTGGTTTGTCACAAAGTAAGAAAGTTCCGCAAAATTGTAATTCATGGGCTTTGTCTGCTATTGAACGTAAAGCTTGAAATACCGTCGTTGGTAATGGAGGAAAAAGGCTTTTAGCCCAAGCACCTTCACCCGGTGCGAAAGGTTTAGCTTCTCTAAATAAGAGGATATCTAGTGGTTCAATTACATACCATTGCATAATTTATTCAAATTGATAATTTCAGTATTTGTCTCAGGGTTTAACCATGTTATGGCGGTTTTCGATGATGTAAAAACACAAAAGTCCTGGCTATGAAGTGATTTGAGAATTATTTTTATATGTCACTCAAATGTAAACTGCCATAACCCCTAACTATTTTTATTCAACTTCCCAGAAGTTTATTTGATTTTTCATTTCCCCCAATTTAGCTCCTGTTGCCGCCGTGAAACCAAAAACGCAGTTAAACGTAACAAATTCGCTAAATCCTCCGGTTTTGTCCCTAAAGGTTGGTCATCCTGCTCTGTAACTCCCTCTTGGACTAGCCAAGCCCACTCTTCCCAAGCATCCAACCAATTGAGTAAAGCAGCTTCCAGATCCTCACTTAGTTGTTCATCCCGACTAGCAAGTATCACCTGGGCGGCTTTAGAGAACAAACGACTATCTTTGGTCACTTCTGCATGACGTGGTAACGCCTCTGCTAACCGATACAGCACCGGACTAAAATCTATATCTTTATACTCTGACAGAAAACTCCACCATTGGGGGAGCAAATGACCTTTCATTAAAGCTTCCAGGGTATTACCAGAACCATAAATTACCCGAAAACACAAACCATCTTTAGGGGGGAAAATAGGGGAGCATCCCAACTTGGAAGATACATATTTCATTAAGCCGTAAGAACCTGATTCCACGGTTATACAGAAAAGATATATTTGCCAAAGTGGGCTTTTTACCGTTACGCCGGATAACTTTTTAGCCCTTTCCTTTTCAGCATCCCAAATACTTTCTAACACAGTTGGTAAAGGAACACTCTTATGGGCAATGACAATTCCTAAACTCATAGTTGCAGCTTTACCCATAGTAAATAAAGGTCGGTGAGGAATTTCTTCTGGTTTGTTATCACCTAGCCACTGCCAATATCCGCCTTCGGAGGTAAATTTATCTTCAGGATCATCAGCCCCACACCAAGCCGCCCGCAAACTGAGTAAAAACCCTGGTAAATCAGCCAAAGGTAAGGCAGCCATAACATCATCACCACCACTGTAAATCACTTTGCCACAATATCTCTGTTCGGTAATATAGGGTACTAAACGATTAGAAAAATCTAATAATGCCCTATTTAATCCCACGTGGGTAGCAGGTCCCATGCGTTTTTTAGTATTCAGTAATTCCTGCCAATTTGAATCTTGTTTATTTTCGTTGTCAACTAAATCCTCAACAATATAGTCAGCATAATTTTTTAACTTTCTTCCACTAACATACTGCCCCATCCCATCACCATCACCTAAGACCAAAACCCACCAGTCAGCCGGACTATTATTACCGAAATATTCTTTTTGCAAATCATCAATGATTACACGTAGAGCAGAAGTTTGTGTTTCGGTAAGAGTGAGATCATCTCCTAACCATTTACTAGAAAACATCACACCATTGAAACCATTACCATAATTAGATAGTGACTTCAAAGCAGCATCAGCACGACGAACTTGAAAAGGGCGACGAGTTAGAGAACAAAAATCATGATGTTTTGATTTTAACTGTGAATCTTCAGATATCTTGCGGCGTAAATGCGACCAAAATTGTTGGATGATTTCGGGATTATGAGCCGCAAAATTAGCTGATGCAATGGAACAAAGATTAGGGAAGCGAATTAGGGCTTCGTAGTTAAGAGATTTAATAGCTTTATCAGCAAAGACAATATTGTTGTCTTTGTTAAGCTCTGAAGAAGATTCCTTTTTTAAATTATCTTCTACGACTTCTAAATTAATCCCTAAATTCTCAGCTACACCTCCATATTTCCAAGCCATACGCTTGGTTAATTCAATCGAATTGAGTTTTTCTGAGCCATTGAAAACTCCCGGATAAACTACAGACATAGCTTTCCAGAATAATCGCAGCGACTCTAAAGGTAGCCCCAAACCATTGTAAAAGTTTTGATAAAGAAACCGGGGGTGTAAAGCAGTATATTGACCAGATAAGGTAGAACGTTCACCAGATGCAACAGGTATTTGCCAACTGCGAGTATTTTTAATGGCTTGAATAGCTTTACCTAATCTTCCTTGAAAACTGCCCCACCAAGTACCAACATTAACAATATTATAAGCATTTAATTCTGCTTTTGTGGGGATCATTAGAGGTGATTGAAGATTTTCTTGATCATCATCTGGTTGAATAGTGGGAATATCGGCGATTTCATTTTGAGCTTTTATCCATTCAAGAAATTCCTTTGTTAGTTCAGGATTTGTATTAGTTTCTAATGTTGTATCAGGATTACCCAAAGGTACAGCAACGAAATAACTTTCCCAAGTATGCTGAATTTGAGCCAACCATAAACTATTCCATTCCCAACATCCTGCTTGACGTAGTTTTCTTAATTCTGCCAAATAAATTTCTTCTGATTCTCCGTCTTTAAACTCTTCTTTAATTTCTTTCCAAACATCCTTTAAAGCATCCTCATCTGCTATTTTTTCTCGAACAGTATTTTTCACATCATCCCGTACTTTATACGCCATTTCTTGCCAATGTTGATTGAGCGTATTTTTTAATTCCTGACCTAATTGCATCGCTTCATCTTTACCAGGAACTAAAACTGTAATAACATTAGGGAATCCCGCAGTGGAAAGACTTTGTGATAAGTTATCTTGATTCTCAAACTTACTAATTGGGTCTGTTTTTTGATATTTCTGAAAATCTGCCTTAAAATCAGGATAAAGTTGGAGAAGTAAAGCATCAATAATTTCCTGACTCCATAAAGAAGGAGTAATGACTGCATCTGGCCCATACTTTTGAGCTACTTCCCAACAAAGAATAGCACTCAGGTAATGTAGCAGATATGAGCCTGACCAAAAATCTATAAATTTGCGTGAGGCTTTAATAAATTCCTGAACAGGAGAAAAGGTAAATATTAATAAATAAGGATGTGTTGCTGGTTCATTTGGCTGCCAATTTTTCGGAAACATTGCTCCTGTTAAGGCAGCAACTGTACTGTTGTAACTATGGTGAGAACAATCTGGTAATATAAGATGGGCAGGATTTAAAAAATCTACATTCAATGATGCCAATAATTCAGGATAAAATCGCCAACACCACCAATATAGTTTAGTGATTTTTTCAGCTTCGTCTGTGTGGGGTTCTTGAGACAGACGCTGGCAAACAATTTGAATTTGTTCTACTATTGCATCTACTGATATTTCTTTAAAATTTTTAACAATTTCTTTCTGTTGACCGCTAATAGGATGTCTTATCTCTATTGTATGAGCGTCATTTTTAACTGCATTCTCAAAATTTATTTTGTCGGAGGAGCTACTAATTTTGGCTGCTTTGTATCCTTCCGTATCCCACCATTGAGATAATTCCTGAATATCTGAGTTAAAAATGTCCAAATGTTGGCAAATGGAGGTAATAGATTGAGGATCTTCAGTAATAGTGCGTAATAAAGCGTAAAGTTTGCGTTTATATAAATTCATAGTTTACATCTGCACAAGTCTATATTTTTGGGGATTTATCACTATTTTTAGCATTTTTGTACTTTTTACCTTTGCTTGCCCTTGTAAGAGGCTTGAATAAATAGTATAATTAAGTACAAACAAATTTAACCATATCATAGAAATCTCAAGACGTTGTTAAATTGACGCGAACAACGAAATCTACAGTAGTAAGGGAGTGTGTACTTGTTTGATGGAAAATGTTGAAGTTTAGTGACCAATTATTTGCAAGTTGTAAATTGTCATTCCTATTAATAAGTCAAACTTATAGTTTTAATGTTGAATTATAAGTATCTGAGGGAGTGCAGCAATGCCTGAAACACTTATTGTTTCGTAGACTCCCTCAGATAAGCTGTTACGTAAGGGTTTGAAGGGCTTCAATTGTGCTATTTCTAGTAGAATTTCCTTCTTGGAAGCAGATAAAATTTGACTCCCTCAGATTAATGGCTATATAATCCTGGCTAGGCAAGGCTTCTGTAACTGTAGCCTTTGGCTTCTATGAAGTCGAATAAAAATGGAAACAATTCTGAAACCTGAGTTTCGGAACTCTTTTGCATGACCCTTTGGCTTCTATGAAGTCGAATAAAAATGGAAACCATCTTTCCACAGATATACTCTTTTTCATCATTACTTTGGCTTCTATGAAGTCGAATAAAAATGGAAACATCACGATAGAAGTTATGCTCCAGCCTCCTTATCATCTTTGGCTTCTATGAAGTCGAATAAAAATGGAAACTACATCAACCCATGTTGCTTGTAGATCTGCAACAAACTTTGGCTTCTATGAAGTCGAATAAAAATGGAAACAAAAGCAACCTAATCCAACAAAAGTAAATGCAATCTTTGGCTTCTATGAAGTCGAATAAAATAGAAGGGGTTTTGACTTCAAAGCAGGGAGAGCATCCCACTTGCTTAATGAAATATGTATCTTCCAAGTTGGGATGCTCCCAAACCAAGAATGTGCATTTTTCGTTGTTCGCGTTAATTATTACTAACTAACGATAATTTAGCTTAGTATATATTCATTCTATTATTATTTTTTCATAACTAAGTCATGACTGCTGAACTCATGAGCTATGAATGAGTAAATTGTGACTGCAAAGATCCTGCTTTTCCAACTATGGGAACTCGCTGTGAGTCATCCAACCTACAGTTACAATCCTTAATAGCTCCAAAAATTAGACTCTTAAACCATCTATATAAAAATTAAGTATTAATACTTAATTATCTATTTTGTATAAACTTTAATGCTTATGTCTCCTATTTGTCATTGTCTTATCGGTATTCCTGGTTCTGGAAAGTCCACTTTTGCTCGTCAATGGGTGAAATATGACCCCAACTGTGTCATAGTTTCTACAGATGCAATTCGGGCTGAATTATTTGGTGATGAAAGTCAGCAAGGTGACTGGAATTTAATTGAACAAGAGATATTGAAGCAAGTCAAAATTGCGGTTTCTGCTGGACATTCTGTAATTTATGATGCTACTAATTATAAACGGGCGCAGCGCATAGATATATTAAAAAAGTTTGCTAGTGTGGGTGCAGATACTTGGATGGCTTGGTATCTGAGAACCCCGTTAAGTGAATGTTATCGCCGAAATAAACAACGAGAACGACAAGTTGCTGAAAATGTCATTGAGAGTTTTGATAAGTGGTTAAAACAATTTGAACCACTTGAAGCTGAAGGTTTTTCTAGAGTGTCGATGGTGTCAATGGTAAATGGTGAGTATGATTTTTCTTTAATTGAAAAACAGATTAAGGGTTTACCTCGTTCTATTATTAATCGCCGTAATTGTAGCCATAAAAAAACTTTACATCAATACTCTGGCTTAATTGATTTTGAGCGATTGATGTATCTAATTTCACTAATTATTAAATTTCCAGGTGTAGGATTACTATATGATAGTAATCCTGAATTTTTACAAAAGTTAGTTGGTGATACTACAGCGATTACAGATTCTCTGTCTGAGATATCTGCATTAATGGCTAGTCAATATCATTCTATTTATGCTGAACCAGAAGCTTTAAATAATGATTTAGAGTGGTTAGAGAAAAACGCGATTATTGGTGAACAAGGATTAGATCAGGAAATCGATGTTGCTGATTATACAGGAGATACTAACCATTTTGAGGCACATCCTTATTCTGATATTGATACTTTTTTACGGGTTATCAAAATTATTCGCTGTTTGGTGCATTATCCTTGCTTTCGCTATGAAGAGGATACAGAAACCAGTCAAAAGATGTTTTTCACAACTTTGAAATCATATATTTACGGTATTAATCAAACATCTCTTCGTAAAGATATTCAGAGAGCATTACACCCTTATAAAATTCTCCCAAATACTACTATGAAACGTGCTTATTTTGTTGGCAATGCGGTCTTGAATAAATACGAATTAGAGCAGGTTTATAAAGTTTTGCGTTCTCATGCTCAGGATTTAGAAGATCCGATGGCTTTATCTACTTATAAAGAAATTGAGAGGAAGCTAGAAGCCAGTCAGATATTGCGTTCTCAAGAGTTTGCTGATGATTATCAGGTGAGAGCGATCGCTAATCATCCTGGACTTGATATTGAAAACTTACCAAACTATTCAGCCTACCATAAACTAGATGAATTGAGCAAGGCTATTTTATCAGGTCAACTCTTAGAACTTGACCGCTTTCCCCACACAGGCCGTCATCCTCATGACCCCCATCTTAACCAACCATTCCGAGTTTGGCCTCTACAAGTTGTGTTTTCTAAAATAGGCTGGTATTTAGGCTACGAAGCCCAAGATGGAAATGCAGATAAACTATTGAGATTTGAACGTTTAGACCGCTTCTTTGTCAACAAATTTCTGCCGCAAAAACGCAGTCTCGAAGAACAAAAAGTAGCTTTGGCTAGATTAGAAAAATTATATAAATCTAGCTATAGTTTATTTCTAGGTAATAGCCTCACTGAACAGCAAAAGTATTTAGATTCTAAACAACGCAGTTCTGTGGAAATAACAGTGGATATCTGGTGTCAGGAAGGTATCTTTAATTTTATTAGCGAAAGAACCAAGCGATTACCTCATAATCAAATCAAAATGTCAATGCGGACAGGGAAAAGAAAATTAGCTAAAGAAAAGGTATTTGTTTTACCACCAACAGGTGATTTTAATTATCCTTATTGTTGCCAACTAACTTTACCATGTTGGACTATCGAAGATATAGACCTGAGACGTTGGCTCATTGGTTTTGGAGATAAGATTAAGGTTGTACAACCATTAGAGATACGTGAACAAATTAAGTTAATGGGAGATGCCATTAGTAAATTATATCACTAGCTGATTAATTGAAGTAATGCGATTTTGAGGATTGAGGAAAAGCCCTATGAAATTAATCTTTAGGGCTTGCGCTTTGAGAGTAACTCTGCTTACGCATAATTTGATTTTTCGTAGGCGATCGCCAATCATTAGGTTAGAATATTAATCAGGTAAATCAAAAACTGAGATTGTCATTTGAGCTATGGCTTTTATCCCCTCTAGGTTAACTGGAAAACAAGCAGCACAATAAAGCAAATTCATACTTAAGCGTTTTGTTACATAAAGTCTATGACTAAAAGTTGGTTTAAGTGCAATTCCATGCTCATAGTCTTTTTGCCAATCCAGGAGAGTATCAAGATAATTTCCAGCTTTAGCAAAGGCATAAAAAAATCGACGCAGATTTCTGTAATTAACCTTTTTATCTGGGGGAATGTGAGGCAGAAGTAAATCTAAAAATAGTTGTGTACCATCGATTGCAGATGTTTCTCGCATTTGGCAGAAGCGTTCAAGATTAGCAGTTTCATGTTCATTAATCATGGTTTGACAGAGATTAACCAAAGTTTGATTAATTGCTTTCCTATAGCCTTTGTTTAACAGGATATTTGCTAATATTTGCACCGCCTCAGTTTTAACTCCTGCGTGAGAAAATGGAGTAGTTTGTTGTAAAAAAGTTTTGAAATTATTCATGGTTATTCTTCTCCATCTGCAATGTCATCAAGAATTTTTAAGGCAAATAAAACCAACGCAATATCAAAGGTTAACGTATCTATTTGTTGGTCATCTAACAAGCCAAATACTTTGATTAACTGTTGGGCAATTAAAGCGAAGCGAAAATATTTGATGGCTTTGGGGTGGGAGAGTTGATAAAGAATATAATCAATGGTTTCTGGATTAATGTTGCCTTTTGTAAGTAGGATTTCTATATTTTGTTGGAATTGGGCAATGAAAGCGGACTCATCTCTAATCAGAAAATTACTTTTTGGCTGAGAAGTGCTAGAAGGACTTGTTGAATCTGGAAATCTTAATTGCATAGAATCACCCATTAGTTAATTCAGGTTTACAAGTAATTAGATTCAGATGTGGAAGTATCCTTAGTATTTGTATCCTGTGGTAATTTAATAGTCTCTTCTTGCAAAAACTTTGTCTTAAGCTGATGTTTTAATTATTGCAACTGTCCAATTAGCTGTCCAGAATTTGGCGCTTTAGTCGAAATAAATACTCAGTATATTCTTGAATCAATCCGTTTCAACGTAATATTACAGTAAATTGCCGATAAATAAAATAAACAAAGTAACAGTCTTACTCTTCTACAGTGGGCAGCACATCGCTACGCAACCAAGATATCGACAGAGCTTCGCCGAACGTCCGAACTCTTGCCTAACAATATATATATAGCACCAATGATGATTATTTTATCTCCGGATTTAAAACTATACATTATTTCCTTGTTCGCAAGAATTATTAGGGTATATATTTTAATACTACTATATTAAAAATAATTCAATTTCTAGATTTCACTATCGATTCATAAGGGTGGATGCAAATATGATGACCCAATCCCATGTGGTTAACAAAGGATTAAGTAAATTAGCAATTTCGTTATTAATATCCCTGCCAATTTTGGGTTTAACTACTCAAAAAAGTTTAGCTTTACCTCTAAGTCCAATATTACAACAAGTTGGATACCAAGTTATAAATGACTTATTTAATAATCAATCTAGTAGTCAATCGTCACCAACAAATCAAGAATTAGCTGGAACTATTGGTGCTAATCCTAGCATCGACTCAAATTCTCCCAATTATACCGAACCTAACTATGAACAGGGTTATCCCAGTTCTCCCCAGCCTAACTATCAGCAGGGTTATCCCAGTTCTCCGCAACCTAACTATCAGCAGGGTTATCCTGCTTATCCCCAGCCTAATTATCAACAGGGTTATCCTGCTTATCCGCAACCTAATTATCAACAGGGTTATCCTGCTTATCCCCAGCCTAATTATCAACAGGGTTATCCTAATTATCCGCAACCTAACTATCAACAGGGTTATCCTGCTTATCCAATGATGTATCCATTCTATCCACCGATGCGTAACAGCCCACCTGTAATCATCAATAACTTTTAATATTATTGTTTTACTTAAGTTTGAAGCTGCTTATCCCCCGACTAAGGTACGGGGAATTTTTGATTTCTAAATATTCGAGAATTGCTTGCTGGTAATTACATCTTTGCAGTATTGCGTTATCTATGCGGTACGCAGTTAGGGACGAATTGTGCCAACTGCGCTGAGTTCGTGGTGTCTCTAAAACAAAAATTTTGTAAGTCAGTGCAATTCATTGAGATCGCATCCCGAAATAGGCTATTTAAGTCACAGGTTAGATAGAAATCCTACCCCAATTGTGAGAAAATACGTAGACAAAAATCTTTATTTTATAAGCATTTGAGCCTTGTTGAACTCTCACATATCATTTAGGAGTGCTATAGTAACTAATACCTCATAACTACTATTAAAACCCCCATTTCCTGGTAGGTAAGGGGGCTAGATATAAGATGTTAATCAGTTGAGCTACACTTTAATCAAAAACTGCTTGAAAAGAATTGAAAGCGTTGTGGTGGGCGTTGCCCACCATAGTTTTAATGCAAGACTTTTTCTCTAATCTCCCCATACAAAAGTGGGGACTAGAGTGGTGGTTTAGCGTCTTAAAACTGTTCCCCGATGCTGACTCATTGGCTTGCTTGTTGAAGTATCAAGGCTTGGTAAATTTTTCACCCCATTAAACCGAACTCCATTAGCATCGGTAAAGGGAATTGATACTCCCGTACATCCCTTTCCATTATATGCAGCTATATGTATATGAGCATAACCATTTTTTGTTGTATAGTTCCTAACTACACCTAATACAGCATCCTGATTCACGCGTCCTAAAACTTTACTTGATGGAACCATGTGACCAATCAGAAAGCTCTTACTTTGAGAATTGTTTGTTAGACAAACAAGATCATCTGCCCAACTTACTTTCTCGACATTTCCAGCAACTGGAGCTAAAATTTGATGCCCCGCAGATTTATTAACATTATCATTGCTATAGCATCCTTTTGACCCCCAAGAATTATTTTCTACTGTCAAATCGAGGGCGTAAATATTATGATAACTAGCACTCTCATAATAATGGCTGGCTCCACCACGATAACCTTGACAAACATACCAAGTTTGACCATTTCTAAATGGTAAGTTGACTTGTCCATTCGAGGGAGGAGTTGAAACTTGTCCTGCACTACTGCGCCAACGTTGATTAGGATTATTACTATCGCAATCCCACAGATGCACTATTCCTGAATTGTCTCTGGTGGGAGTATCTACACACTTATTTGTACCCATCCGTTGAATTAAGTTATAGCCATTAGCAATAGGAATTACTTTCCACCTTTGGTCTATATCATTTTCATCACAATTCCACACATTTATTTCAGAACCGTTGGCGGTGCGATGGCCATT
Source organism: Nodularia sp. LEGE 04288 (assembly GCF_963896525.1). Lineage (NCBI taxonomy): Bacteria > Bacillati > Cyanobacteriota > Cyanophyceae > Nostocales > Nodulariaceae > Nodularia > Nodularia sp. LEGE 04288. The sequence continues at coordinate 5,162 of NZ_CAWQOY010000148.1, read as the reverse complement.
CAAACACTTACCAGTAGAACGGTGTTTTAACCGAATTCCACCATTGACAGCAGGTAATAATATATCAAACTGTTGGTCTGGATCATTGTCATTACGCCGATAAATGGACATTCTGGGTTGACCATCAATACGCCGAAAATTATTATTAGTATTTAATGCCATTCCATCAGCGACCGAAAAAGTTTGCGCCGATTGAGCAGATACAGGTGAAAAATAGACAACAAAACTAACAGTGGTTAAACCGAGAATTTTGCAAACATTATTAAACGTCATTGTCCGACTCCTTTGGCTTTGATATTGAACAGTTTTTAGGGGGGCAGTTTCAGCAGGATCAACCTTTTGATTTTTATTAGACATAATTTTTAGATGCATTTGAATTTGATATTTCATAGCATTAGCAAATGTGGTTAATAAACCAGTAGATTGGTGATTGTTGGTAGCCATATTTTTTTGTGTTAATTTAGTAGTATGAGTCGGCGTAAACAAACAGACAATTCAAAATCAATGCAAAGCCCATGTCATAAGCTTTTGAGTTTTGACTTCCGCTTTACGGTTGTGTGTTGTTTAAGCAACCTTGTCTGGGGCTGATGTCCTAATTATTGCAACTGTCTAATTTACTGTCCAAAATTTCGCGCGCCTAACAAAATACCCTCTGTTTAGGTAAAATCACCCACTATTAAATTCTCAAGAAACACATTTTAAAACCGTTACTAGATAAGAAATTCAGGTTTTTTCACTGCTAATGTGTTCGTTTCATTGGTTGCGAGGGGATTTAATACTTCTGACTTCCCCTCCTGGGGCGCTCATATCTCAACTCATATATCCCAGATTACAACTCATATCTCAACTCATATACCCCTGTGAAATCATAGAAATATAGGAAATGGTGATGGGGAAAAGCCTTTCCCTCTATCTCCGCCTACCTTTGGCCTTAGCGGTGGAACCCCCGGAACCAGAAGATGGGGAAAAGCCTTTCCCTCTATCTCCGCCTACCTCCTACTACTCTTACTTATGGCTTTTACCATCGAAGAACTGAGATTCGCATGGTTCCAAGTTCGGTTAGGGACGAAAAACGCTGGTGTAGATGGTATTACTTTGGACTTTTTTGCCAGTATGGTTAGCGACCAACTGCAAATTCTCCAACATCAACTACAGCAACAAATTTATCACACCTATCCGGCTAAGGGATTTTACATACCAAAAAAAAGCGGTGGTAAACGCCTTGTTGGTATCCCGACAGTGCGAGATAGAATTGTCCAACGCTTACTGCTAGAAGAGTTATATTTCCCCTTGGAAGATACTTTTCTTGATTGTAGTTATGCTTATCGTCCTGGACATAACATTCAGCAAGCAGTACAACATCTGTTTTCTTATTACCAATTGCGTCCGACTTGGATTATTAAAGCTGATATTCAGCAGTTTTTTGACAATCTTTGTTGGGCTTTACTGTTCACTAATTTGGAGGAATTAAAGCTAGAAGTCAATATCTTGGAACTCGTAGAACAGCAAATTAAAGCCGGGGTTGTCATTGGCGGCAAAACTATCTTTTCTGGTAAGGGAGTTTTACAAGGTGCAGTATTGTCTGGTGCTTTGGCTAATCTCTACCTGACAGAATTTGACCGCTTATGTCTGAGTCATGGAGTTAATTTAGTTCGTTATGGTGATGATTTTGCTATTGCTTGTGAGAGTTGGCTACAAGCTAATCGCATTCTTGAGCAAATTACTAACTGGCTTAGGGGCTTGTATCTATCTCTGCAACCAGAAAAAACTCAAATATATGCCCCTGATGATGAATTTACTTTTTTAGGTTATCGCTTTGTAAATGGTGAAGTTTATGCACCGCCGCCACCAGAAATCAAAAACGGCAAATGGTTGATTAATGATTCGGGTACGCCTTATTTTCGCCTGAATCAACGCCCAGCTAAATTTGTTTCTCGTCCCCCCAAGGCTTGCAGTACCGTTAAGCCTGTAGCAATTGTTCCCGCCCCAATTTCTCATTATTGGATTAACGAGATGAGTACACTTTATGTCACCGACCAAGGCGCGTATTTGAATGTTTACCATCAACAGTTTCAGGTGCTTTATAAAGGTGAGCTAAAGCTCAAAATTCCTGTAGTTCGTGTTAGTCACATTGTTTTATTTGGTTGTTGTAATTTATCACATGGTGCGGTGGCTTCTGCTTTGCGGAGTCGTATTCCGGTGATGTACCTTTCTCAAAGGGGTAAGTATTTTGGTAGGTTAGAAACCGAGGGACAAGCGAAGGTAGAATATTTGGCTCGTCAGGTGGAATGTTGTCGAAATCCTGAGTTTACCAGAAAACAAGCTGAAGCGATCGTTTTGGCAAAGTTACATAATTCTCGTGCTTTACTTTTAAAATTTAATCGTCGTCGTCCCTCCAAAAGTGCCGCACTAGCAATTACATCAATTGCTGAACTAATGGAAAAACTCAGGTTCGCAGAAAGTATGGACGCATTGCGAGGATACGAAGGAAAAGCAGCAAGTTTATATTTTCAGGCTTTGGGTTCTCTATTTACTGGAGTATTCGTGTTTGAAAGACGTACCAAAAGACCACCCACTGATCCAGTGAATAGTTTGTTAAGTTTGGGCTATACTTTATTAAGTCAAAATGTTTTTTCTTTTGTACAGTCTATAGGATTGCATACACATTTTGGAAATCTTCATGTCCCCCGTGACAATCATCCAGCACTTGTCAGTGATTTAATGGAGGAATTTCGAGCGCAGGTTGTAGATTCATTTGTTGCTTATTTGGTGAATACGAGAATATTGGTTCCTGAAGATTTTACTTCGCCAGATGAGCGTGGTGGCGTTTATTTATTTCCTGATGCTTTGAAAAAATTCCTTAAACATTGGGAAGAAAAGTTACAATCTGAGATCACACACCCACACACGGGTTATAAAGTAAGTATACGACGTTGCATTGAGTTACAAGTGCGAGAGTATATTTCCTGCTTGATGGGTGAAGTTGAAGTCTATCGTCCAATGATTTGGAAGTTGTAAATTTCATAGGCTTTCATTAGCCTATCTTATAGTTTTACAGCTTATCTATAAGTATCTGAGGGAGTCAAGCGATCTCTGAAACACTTATTTTTTCGTAGACTCCCTCGGATAAGCTGTTGGGTAAGGGTTTGAAAGACTTCAATCATGCATTTTTGGACTAAGTGCTGTCCGGGGAGGAGATAAAATTTGACTCCCTCAGATCAATGGGTATACAATGCTTACTATACAAGGCTTCTATAAATGTAGCCTTTGGCTTCTATGAAGTCGAATAAAAATGGAAACGAATGCGTCCCATGTTAGCTTTTATGAAAGTAATTCCTTTGGCTTCTATGAAGTCGAATAAAAATGGAAACTCTCATCGACAATGGCGTCGGTGAAGTTAAAAGCTTTTCTTTGGCTTCTATGAAGTCGAATAAAAATGGAAACCTTCAATTACTTCTTCTACCAAAAGATTTTTGTTTTCTTTGGCTTCTATGAAGTCGAATAAAAATGGAAACAATAACATCAGCATTTGTTTCTTGAATTAAAGTGTTCACTTTGGCTTCTATGAAGTCGAATAAAAATGGAAACCTTGCTCGTCCACATCTCTTTTTGTTTGAGGAACAAGAAACTTTGGCTTCTATGAAGTCGAATAAAAATGGAAACGTAAATTGGTAAGGCCATGGTTTTCATCAGACACAATCTTTGGCTTCTATGAAGTCGAATAAAAATGGAAACCAAAACTAGCTTGGTTATAGCCTTGCTTTTCAACTTTCTTTGGCTTCTATGAAGTCGAATAAAAATGGAAACGTTCGGGGTCGTAAACAAACAATATGTTGTTAGGCTTTGGCTTCTATGAAGTCGAATAAAAATGGAAACTGGATTCAAAACCTTCATCAACCTTTGTATTTACCTTTGGCTTCTATGAAGTCGAATAAAAATGGAAACAGATAGGTCTTGAATAACTGACTCCCCCTTGGCAAGACTTTGGCTTCTATGAAGTCGAATAAAAATGGAAACAATATGATCAGGGTGATAGGTGAGGTTTGTGACTATTTGATGTTCTTTGGCTTCTATGAAGTCGAATAAAAATGGAAACAATGCCGTAACACTCTACCTCAAAAACTTTCTTGTTTAACTTTGGCTTCTATGAAGTCAAATAAAAAATACCCGGACATAACAAAGTTAGTACCGGGTATTTATGCAAGTGTAATTAACTGAACGCAGATGTTTCCATTTTAAATCAACTTCACAGAAGCCTGTCAATTCAAAGCTTTAGGTGTCAGGGAAGTTTTGACTGTTGGGGCATGAAAAAGAATTGTAAAAACAACCTTTTTATTTGCTTGACGCAACACTTGCAAATAAGCAACAGCATCATCACGGCGGCGAAATCTAGCTACAATCATATATTCTTGACCAGCGAGATATCGCACAACACACCAAGGATGCAACTGCTGTGAATAAGTCATATTATCCTCCTGACAAGTCAAGCAAAATGCCTTTGCTTTTGACTTTGAATTAACAATATTGACTGTAAGTCAGGAGGTAAGTGATAAAACAGCCCAGGATGACATTGACAATTAATTTCTTATATGCTTTGCATACAGAAAAATTTGCAGAACTGGGTCGGGTATTTGCTCAAAATGCTCTAGTAGAAAATCCATTAGCGCTAAGTGACGCAAATCGTTAAAATGAGGATGACGTTGCAATTTGCCCTGTTGAAACCAACCTCTGACAGTAGAATCAGAACGTTGGCAGATAACGGCAATTTGTTCGTAACTAACAGCCCACTTAGCATAAAATTCGTGAGGTGTCATGCTAAATTCCCAGTGACTATAAAGGTTAATGAGATGAATTTCTCTTGCACCTAAAGAACGTGGTTTAGACATTCATCAACCCCAGCTATTTTTTGCAGCAGAAATTAGGAGTCATAAGTTAGGAGTCAAACTCATTTCATACTTAATGGTAATTTTGTCCTTTATTTACCATCTAAACTACCTTGCCAAAAGTCTACGGTGTACACACAAGTTCTATCTGTCTGCGCTTAAGTCTATATTTGCCCCCTAAATCCCCCAAGTCTGGGGGACTTTGAAAATTCTTGTTCCCCCATAATTGGGGGCTAAGGGGGCGATTCGATCACTTGCGGGGAGGGGTTAGGGGCTGTC